>JALZCF010000503.1 GCA_030863245.1 Chloroflexota bacterium | reverse complement strand
GGACTCAGCTTCGTGGTTTACATGTCGCTTGCCTACTGGCTGGCACGCGTGGCCCCTCGGGAGGAGCTCCTCACAAATTACACAGTCATGATCGACAGGGCGCTTTGGGGGCCCGCCGTGCTAGCGGGCCTACTCGGCGCGACCTTCTCATCAGGGTTGGCATCGTTCGTCGGGGCACCCCGTATCCTGCAGGCCTTGGGCGAGCACGAGATTCTTCCGGGTAGTAGCTGGTTTGCCCAACTCACGGAATCAGGTGAGCCGCGCAATGCGTTGCTCTTTACCGGGGCGATCGTCTTTGCGGCACTCATGATGCGCAATCTTAACGCCATCGCCCCGCTGATCACGATGTTCTTCATGATCGCCTATGCGATGATCAACGTGGTCGTGCTGATCGAGCAGAGCCTTGGACTGGTAAGCTTCCGGCCGGTGCTTCGTGTGCCGCTCGCCGTCCCGCTTATTGGCACCATCGGTTGCATCTTCGCCATGTTTATCATCAATCCGATCTTTAGTCTGGTGGCGGTGATCACCGTGGTGGTTGTCTACGGTTTCCTGGTACGCCGCCAGTTGCGGGCTCCCTTTGGGGATGTTCGTAGTGGGCTCTTTGCCTCGATTGCCGAGTGGGCCGCCAAGCGGGTCGCCGAAGGGCCCTCCTCTCAGGAGCGCACCTGGAAGCCGAACCTCCTCGTGCCCGTCGAGGATCCACGGCAGCTACGCGGTACGTTCCGGCTCATCCATGACCTCACCTATCCAAAGGGCTCGGTCAAGATCCTTGGCCTCGCAACCGGACAGGATGAGAACCGTCTCGCTCGGTGGTTACCTCGACTCACGCGTGCCTTTCGTGAGGAGGATGTTTTCGGATCGTGGACGATCATCCGGGCAACGGAGTTTGGACCAGGGGTGCTAGCGGCGATGCAGGCTCTAGGAGGCGCCTTTCGCCCGAACGTGCTCTTCTTGAACGCGCCACTCGCCATGGAATTGGAACGCGAGGCTGCCCTGGTGCGTATCGTCAAGCGCGCGCGGGAGTACAACCTCGGCGTCCTAATCTTTGCCGATCATCCCCAAACCTGGCTAGGACGCAAGCGTACGATCAATGTCTGGATTCACGATCAAAGTCCTAACTGGGAACTGAGCATGCGGCTCGGCAACTCGGACCTTGCCCTGCTCATCGCCTACAAGCTCAAACGGAACTGGGATGGACAGATACGTGTCATCACCGTGGTCAAGGACCCAACACAGGTTGAGAAGGCGCAAGCGTTTCTCCAGAACCTCGTCGAGGTGGCTCGTTTCCCGCATGCTGGCGTATATGTGGCGAACTGTGACTTCAACCAGTACCTCCGCGAGGCGCCCCCAGCCGATGTGAATATCTTCGGGCAACCGGAAGAACTCGATCTCGATTTCGTCTGGCGCATGGTCGAAGAAATGCAGTCCGCCTGCCTCTTCGTTCGTGACTCCGGCAAGGAGAACGCCCTGGCGTAGCCGCTTTTCATTCGCGAACAACAGGACCATTAGGAGGATATTTATGGGAATCGCTGCCGACATTGCGATCATTGTGGTGGCCGGGCTGATAGGTGGCCTGGTGGCGCAGCGGCTGCGACAGCCGCTCATTCTCGGCTATATCGTGGCCGGGGTACTGGTGGGGCCCTATACCGGCGGTGTGACGATCAGCGATGTGCACGATATCGAACTATTGGCCGAGATTGGGGTGGCACTTCTGCTCTTTGCCTTAGGGATCGAGTTCTCGCTCAAGGAGTTGCAGCCGGTGCGCAACATCGCCCTGATTGGCACCCCGATCCAGATCCTCCTGACCATGCTCTACGGAGTGGGCATCGGATCGCTCCTAGGGTGGAATTTGAATGAATCTCTCTGGCTAGGGGGGCTGATCGCCCTCTCCAGCACGATGGTCATCCTCAAGACGCTGATGAGCCAGGGGCGCTTGGGCACGCTCTCGAGTCGGGTCATGATCGGGATGCTGATCGTGCAGGATCTGGCGGTGGTGCCCCTCATGATCATTCTGCCAGAACTCAGCGATATCGGGGCCGGGCTGCCAACCCTGGGATGGGCGGCGGTGCGTGCGGCCATTTTCCTGGCTGCCATGATCTTCGTCGGTACCCGCGTCATCCCGCCTCTGATGCGCCACATTGCTGCCTGGAACTCGCGAGAGCTGTTCCTGCTCGCCGTGACGGCCATTGGCTTGGGAGTCGGCTACGCCACTTTCCTCTTTGGCCTCTCCTTTGCCTTCGGGGCGTTCGTGGCGGGCATGGTATTGAGTGAATCTGACCACAGCCACCAGGCGCTCAGTGACATCATCCCGCTCCGGGATCTCTTCGGCCTACTCTTCTTCGCCTCCGTCGGCATGCTGCTCGATCCTGCCTTTCTGATGGCCAACTTCGGCACGGTGCTCCTCGTCGTATTGTTGGTTGCGCTGGGCAAGATGCTGATCTTCGGCGTGCTTACAAAGCTCTTCGGTTATGGCAACATTGTTCCGATCGCCGTCCCGTTGACCATGTTTCAGATTGGCGAATTCTCCTTTGTGCTGGCACGGGTAGGCCTTAACACCAACTCGATCGGGAGCGACCTCTACGGACTGATCCTGGCAACCGCGATCGTGAGGATGATCCTGAGCCCCTTTGCCGCACGTCTGGCCGAACCGCTCTACGCCTGGCGCCGCCGCATGTTCAAGCACGAGCCACTCCGCACCATTAACCTACCAGAGGAGGGTCTCCACGATCATGTCGTGATTGCCGGCGGGGGACGGGTCGGCTACTACGTGGCCGAGGTGTTACGACGCCTGGGCCTCGCTTTCGTGGTGATCGAGATCGATCAGCGGCGCTTCGAGGAGGTCAAGGAGGCCGGCAACCCGGTCATCTATGGGGATGCGAGTCATCCTATTGTGCTGGAGACGGCCCGGGTCGAGGAGGCGCGGCTCTTCCTGATTACCGTCCCCTCCATCGCCGTCACCCACGCCATCGTGACAGGGATCCGTCAACTGAACCCTGCGCTACATATAGTGGCTCGGGCGGAAGGCATGGCGCAGATGGAGACTCTGCACGACCTAGGGGTGTACGAGGTCGTGCAGCCACAATTCGAGGCGGCCCTGGAGATTACGCGCCAGGCGCTCCTGCATCTGGACGTCTCTCCTACCGAGATTCAGCGCTTTACCGATACCGTGCGCGAGGAGCTCTACGCGCCGCTCTATAGCGTGCACGGCGACTACCAGACGATTGCCCAACTCCAAGGCGCCACCCGTCTGATTGAGCTACAGTGGGAAACAGTACCTGCAGACAGTCCCTTGGTGGGTAAGGCCATCGGGGAGCTGCACATCCGCAGCCAGACCGGTGCTACAGTCGTCGGCGTGATCCGCGATGGGGCGCTGCTTGCCAACCCGGATGCCGGCTTCCGCTTCAAGGCGGGCGACAGGGTCGGCATCCTGGGACAAGGGCGTCAGTTAGTGGCCTTTCATGATCTCATCCACCCCCGCTTGACCGCCGCACAGAAAGGGTAATCATGGCACAGTACCTGCCTATGCCTCAGCGTCATGATGAGCCATTCATTCGTGCCAACCATGCTTGGTACGCTTTAGCTGAGGGAAACCCTTACCATGAACAAGGTGCATCACCTATTTACGGCAGGTTATGCCATTATCACGGTCCTGTTTGTCATCGCGGCCGCTGCGTTAGTGGTCTTTGCTGCCGGGGAAATGTGGCGGGCCGTCACCCCCCAAGAGGATACGCCCAACTATATCCGCTTTGGTTTCGTTCTGGAGGCGATCGGCCTACTCACGATCGCGGTAGCGTCACTCGAGCTCGGTCAGACCATCTTGGAGGAGGAGGTGCGGCGCAGCACGCAAATGAGTCTCCCCACCCGCGTCCGACGCTTTGTATCGCGCTTCATGATCGTCGTGGTTGTCTCGCTCTCGATCGAGTTCCTGGTGGCGACCTTCGACTTCATCCATGATGAGCCGGCGGATCTTCCCTACGCCGCGACGATCGGAATTGCCACTGCCGCCTTGCTGGCCGCGTGGGGTGTATTTGTGCGCTTGAACCGGAGCGCCGAAGAGTTAGAGCC
>JALZCF010000499.1 GCA_030863245.1 Chloroflexota bacterium | reverse complement strand
CTTGCGTACCTTCCCCATCGTGGCAATTGCTAGTTGTGGTTACATGCTCGTTGCGAAGCATATGACGGGTGCGACGGCGGAAACTATGGCCCGAGCGCTCCAAGGGTTGCTCGGCGGCATCGGTTTTGTGGGAGGGGGTGCCATTCTGAAGGCCAAGGGGCATGTGTACGGCTTGGCGACGGCCGCCAGTATCTGGAACACGGGGGCGATTGGAGCAGCGGTGGCATTCGAGCGGGAGGAGATTGCTGTTATCCTAAGCCTGCTCAACTTTCTCCTTCTCCGGTTGCTGACGCCCCTGGTTCCGTCAGATGAGTATACAGAGGACATAGATGAGGTGGAGGAAGGCTGGATGGAGGAAGGATGAAACGGCAAGGATGAAGGATGAGAACAGCAAGCGGTGAGGGGGTGGTTGCGGCTGGGTGGCCTGGCGAGGGATAAAGAGGGGGATAGAGCACAGATTACAGGATGAAACGGATCGATGGGTGGGAGGCGCGGCGGTTCGACTCCTTACGAAGCCTGCACTGCCCTATATTACACGCTCAAGTACCTTCAACCCCCAAAGCCCAATCCGCTAATCCCGCAATCAGTGCCCGACTCTGGTCGGTTGACGGCGGGGAGGAGTTTGCTTTACGCGGCGATGGCCTCCCGTAGCTGGTTGCATGCCTCTTCGCAGCGCCGACATGCCGCCGCACAGATGCGGCAGTGTTCGTGGTGCTCGGCGTGCCGCTCACATTCGCTGCCACACAGTTGGCAGGCTGTGATACAACTGTCGAGTTGACTCCGCAAGAGGGACCAATCGGCCTCGGTCAACCGCGATGCTAGGCGACCTGTGGTTTCGCATACATCGGCGCAGCTGAGACAGAGTGTGATACAGCGCCGTAGCATATCTATTTGCTGCTCACCGAGACAAGCATCGGCACAAGCCGTGCAGCTCTGAGCGCAGTTGTAGAGTTCCGTGATGGCAGCTGCCAACTGATTCAGGTCAACCGGGGCCTGGCGGGAGTGTGTTTGAAGCATTTGCTGCGTGTCCACTGACTATCCTCCTGTGCTGTTCTTCGCTGGGTGTACCCCAACTTGAATGGCTTGATTCTCGTAGAGTTAGGATAGGATGAGTCAAGCAAGGCATGTACCGGCATTCTCAAGAGTCGGGGAGCGGGAAGCGGGGAGCGGGGAGCGGTATTGGGAAAGGCGCCGCTACTTTGGTGATTGGTGTCTATTGTTCGTGCAGCGAGATAAAGTAACATATGGTGTGCATTAGGGAAAAGGTAACGACTCAGGTGCCCGGCACTTTGTCGAGAGATAACCGCCCGACATGTGCTCAATTGAAGTGCCGGGCACCTCACGGGCTGAGTCGTTACGGGAAAAGAGGGAAGTATGGATATTCGTGTTGAGCGGGTGGCGAGGGTGCTGGTGCATTATTCAGTGGGGGTCAAGGCTGGCGAGTGGGTGGTGATTCGTGGTGAGCCGGCTGCGGATCCGATGATAAGGGCGGTGTATCGTGAGGTGCTGGCGGCTGGAGGGCTGCCGCAGGTGGTGCTGATGCCCTCCTGGGAGTATTACAGCTTGCTGCGCTACGGCAATGACGAGCAGCTTGATTTCATCTCGCCCGCCGAGCAGCTCTGGTTCGAGCAGGCCGATGTGGTAATCTCGATCTCGGGTAGCACGAATACGCGTATGCTGTCCAATGTTGCGCTCGCCCCACTACAGCGCCGTAGTCGGGCGAGAGCGCCGTTGTGGGAGACGTTCATGCGGCGGGCGGCGGAGGGGGCGCTGCGCTGGGTCAGCACGCTCTACCCCACGGAGGCCGATGCCCAAGAGGCGGAGATGAGCCTGGAGGAGTACAAGGAGTTTGTCTACGGCGCTGGCCTGGTCGATAGCGAGAATGCGATCGAGCGCTGGCAGGCCATCCGGGAGCGGCAACAGCGGCTGGTGGATTGGCTGCAGGGTCGGGAAGCGGTACATATCCGCGGCGCTAACGTCGATCTGCGCCTCTCGATCGCCGGGCGCACCTTTATTAATGCGGCCGGGGAGAGCAATTTCCCGGATGGGGAGATCTATACCGGGCCGGTGGAAGACTCAGCCGAGGGGTGGGTGCGTTTCACCTATCCAGCACTCATCAAGGAACGGGAGGTGAGCGGCATCGAGCTCACGTTCGAAGCGGGCAAGGTGGTCAAGGCTACGGCTACCAAGAATGAGGAGGCATTAATTGGCCTTCTCGAGACCGACCCGGGTGCACGCTACCTTGGCGAGCTCGGGATTGGCACGAACCCGGGTATCCAGCAATTCACCCGGAATGCCCTCTTCGACGAAAAGATCCAGGGCACCTTCCACCTCGCCCTTGGCAAGAGCTATCCCGAGACGGGGGGCGTGAACGAGTCCAGCATCCACGAGGATATCGTCTGTGACATCAGCGACGGCGAGATCCTGGTGGATGGGGAGGTGTTCTACCGGCGTGGCGACTTTGTAGCGTAACGCGCCCGACAGTCAAGGGGTGAATAGTGCCACTGGTCGGGAAATCGTCCCACTTTCTACATCTGCAACGTACAGCTCCCCGTCGAAGCCCTCACCGAATGTGCTGAAGAAGTGTGGAAACTGGCCGAGTTGGGTCGTTTGCCACGTACCACTACCATCAATTGGCCCCACCACGCTGCGCCACAGGCGCAAAATTTACCTCTTCCCAATCCATCTCTCCTACATCACCCATGTAGAAATCTCCTGTTGCGCGATCAAACGCGATTGTCCATGGGTTGCGCGGCCCCAACGCCCAGATTGGAGTAGACTATAGCGTTTCATAACAATCACTGTGTGAAGTACTGGTAACTCACTGTTTTCGCTTTGTCAGAACGAAGAAAACATCCGATGGCCTCAATTTTCCCCAGAAAGAGGTGGCGTGGTAACGGAGATTCCACTGCGTCAGCTTGGATAATACTTGGTCAAATATCGTTCCTAGCCGGCTGCTGTACGGGGAGATTCCCGTTAGGCTCCAGAACTTCCTGCTGAGGGGGAACATGCACGCACTCTCTCTCATTACCCAGTAGCCCGTTTGATCGATCATCTCTCGAAACAGTGGGAGTGGGATGCCCCTTTCCCGTTTCGTAAGTCCAGGTCTAGGTCGTGTCCAGTCACCCATCGAGATGACCGGTTCACGGATGAGCGCGTAGCCTCCTGGTTGTAGACAGCGATAGAGCTCCTGCAAAACACAACTGACATTGGGGATATGATGTAAAACACCGAGGCAGGTGATTAAGTCAAAGGCATTGTCCCGGAAGGGTAGGACGCCCTCGACTGTGGGTTTCACATATGCTACGGGAATCCCGAAGACATCGCTCCGGACAAAGGTATCGGAAGGATCGACAATGACCAGTCGTTCAATCCGGTGGGCAATCGGGCGAAATTCAGATCCATAAGCACTACCGAAGCCGAGAACAGATGCATACTGTCTATCGGGCAACCATCTAAATC
>JALZCF010000489.1 GCA_030863245.1 Chloroflexota bacterium | reverse complement strand
CGCGAAGCAGATTCACAAGTTGCCGCGCCCCTTCTTCGTGCTCGCGACACAGAACCCACTGGAAATGGAGGGTACCTACCCCCTACCAGAGGCACAGTTGGACCGCTTCTTCTTCAAGATCGATGTGCCTTTCCCGAGTGTGGAAGAACTGGTCACGATTGCTGAACGCACGACGGGTGCGCAGGAGATTGAACTACAGAAGGTGACGGACGGGCCAACTATCGTTGCGATGCAGCAACTGGCGCGTGAGGTGCCAGTTGCCAGCCATGTGACGGCCTACACGTCGCGCCTCCTCGGGGCGACCCACCCAGATAACCCCTTTGCGCCCGATGCCGTCCGGAACTTTGTCCGCTTCGGCAGCAGTCCGCGTGGGATGCAGGCGATGATCTTGGCCGGCAAGATCCTAGCCCTGCTTGACGGTCGTTTCAACGTCGCTTTCGACGACATCCGCGACGCCGCCAAGCCTGCCCTTCGCCACCGCCTCATCCTCAACTTTGAAGCGCAAGCGGAGGGAGTCAGTGCAGATTGGATCGTGGAGCAGATTCTAGAACAGGTACCGAGGGAAGAGAGAGTACGAGTGTAGCGTGTTGACATCTGTGGGGAAATCGTGTGGATAAGTGTGGAAAACCTTGCGCGTTCTTGTGGAAAAGTGCGTCTCGTAGTGGAAAACCTGCGAAAAGTGTGGAAAAATGACGGAAAGAATAGTAGATAAGCAGCGAACAAAACTCTTCGATGAGCGCTTCCTGCGGCAGATCGATCGCCTCGTGCTGGTCTCCAAACGAAAGCGTGCCGGGCAGATGCAAGGAGAGCGGCGAAGCCCGAAGCGTGGTCAATCGGTAGAGTTCGCGGATTACCGTCAGTACACCCGGGGCGATGACTTCCGCTTGATCGACTGGAATGTCTACGCGCGCCTGGAGACGCTCTTCCTCAAGCTATTCGTGGAGGAGGAAGACCTGACGGTCCACCTGCTTGTGGATACCTCCCGCTCAATGGATTGGGGGATGCCAAACAAGCTATGGATGGCGAAGCAACTGGCGGGGGCCCTTGGCTATATCTCGCTCGCCGGGCTCGACCGCGTCACGGCCTCCACCTTCGGCGGCGAGGTTACCCTCTTCCCGCCGCGCCGGGGCAAACACCAGGCGCATGCCCTCTTCGACTATCTACTCGATCTGGAGGCATCTGGCAGTGCCACGCTCGCTACGACGCTGAAGCGCTACGCTCAGGGAGCAAGAAACATCGGTCCCCTTCTGCTCATCTCGGACCTGTTCGATCCAACATGGCCGGAGGGCCTCCGCGCCCTGCTCGCACGCCGCTTCGATGTTACCGTGCTCCACCTCCTCGCGCCAGAGGAAATTACGCCGACTCTCGCGGGCGATCTGCGGCTGAAGGACGTCGAGCAGGGCGCGGAGCTAGAACTGACGGTGGACGTCGCGATGCTCCAACGATATGAGGCGAACCTGCGCACATGGCAGGACGAACTGCGTCAGTGGTGTGGTGCTCGCGGCATCAGTTACGCGATGATCGACTCCAGCATCCCAGTGGAGGAGATCACGCTCAACCTGCTACGGCGCCAAAGCGTGCTGCGGTAGGACGACGGCGATAGTAGTTAGAAAGCAAGTAAAATGCGACAACGTTGGGAAATCGATGAAGAGGAAAACGAAACACACGACCGCAGGCGAATCCGCGTGCGCCCCGGGCGTACGCAGAGTCTGGTTGCCGGCATCGTGGCGATAGCCATGGGGCTTTTCGTACTAGTTATGTTTACGGGGATGGGAGGACTTTTCCCGGGTGGTCCAATAGGAGGAGCTTTCGGCCTCTTTCCCCTGCTCTTTCTCGTCGTCGTGCTCGTCATTGCCGTAATGAGTTTCTACAACGCGTTCAGCGAGAAGGGAGTGCCAACCTACGAGATTGATATCGAAAGCGATCGGAACCGAGAAAGCAACGGGGGCAGATACTGCCCCAACTGCGGCGAGCCAGTCGGGGAGCGGGATCGATTTTGCCGCAACTGTGGTCATCCGTTACATAATGATTAGGGCAAAAAAGGAGGGGCTTCAGGTGCCCCTCGTACCTTCTGGTTGCGATTGTTTATCGCGCAATGACGCTTATTCGTCATTCTTTAGTAGCGAACTACTATGAGATTCTCTGCTATTTCGGCGGTTGTGGATTTCAGTCAATAGGCTTACCTCCCCGCATGCGCGATATATTTTTTAGTTACGCTCCAACTATAACAGATTCGCGCCGGATTTTCAATAGAAAATCTGTGCGAAACGTCATCAAAAATACATTATGAAAGTCAGGTTAGCAGAACGATGGGATTTGCAGCACCGCTAGGATTGCTGGGGCTTGTGCTCCTTGCCCCTGTTATTGCGATGTACCTGCTCAAGCGCCGCCGGGAAGAGGTGGAGGTATCCAGCGTCTTCCTTTGGGAGCAGGTGGTGCAGGATATCGAGGCCAACGCGCCGTGGCAGAGGCTACGCCGGAATCTGTTACTGCTGCTGCAGATCCTGTTCTTGCTGGTAGCAGTTTTCGGACTAGCGCGCCCCTTCATCAAGACAGCGGGTGCAGCGGGACAGAGCCTCATCCTCGTGCTTGACACCTCCATCAGCATGGGTGCACGTGATACAGAGCAGGGCACGCGCCTGGATGGCGCACGCGCCGAGGCCCTACGCCTGATGGAGGGCATGCCCGACAACGGGCTTGTTACGGTGATCCGCGCCGGAGATGGAGCAGAGATCCTCGCGGCTAACACGGACGATCGCGTTGCCGTACGAAACGTGCTGGCCGAGCTGGAGCCATTAGCGAGCGATAGCGACCTGACCCCTGCCTTGAATCTGGCGGCTGCAGTGGCAGCACGGCAGGCCGATAGTGAGGTGGTGATCCTGAGCGATGGTGCAGTGCAACTGCCCAACTCCCTGGCCCTGGATCACCCCCTGCGCTATGTGCCACTTGGCACCGCTCGGAATAACCACGCAATCAGCGCGCTCGACCTGGCCCCAAACGAGAACGGCTACGACCTCTTCGTGCAGGTGACGAATTACGGAGACACTGATGTGGAGCGGCGTCTCCTTGTGGAGGTAGACGGCGAGCCCTTCACCGCGAGTGATCTTGTAATCCCGGCAGAGCGGCAGACCTCGAGAATCCTACCGCTAGAGCGTACAGATACGTTCCGTGTTGAGGCACGGCTGGCCGGTGAGGATCTGCTGCCGGGCGATGACGTCGCGTGGGCCGTTCCCGGCCCAGCAGGGAAACGGCGCGTGCACCTGATAACGCCCTCTCTGGATAACCGTTTCCTCCGCGTGCCCTTCCAGTTGCTGGGCGTCGACTTCACGCAGGGTAGCGTGCTGAGCGATACGGTTCTGCTAGAGGGGGAGGAGCGCGCCGACCTGCTCGTCCTCGATCGCTGGCTGCCCTCAGAAGGCTTGCCCGGCACGACGGAGAACCTCCTGATCGTCGCACCGCCAGCCGGCAACGATGTGATCCGCTCGACGGATGTCATTACCAATCCCTTTCCTGTCAAAACTGGAAGCCTGCCGCTCGTCGAAGAGGATCTCTTTTTCGAGAGTGACCTCTTCTTCGTCGAGGCAGCCGTAAACGAGGTGCCGCAGTGGGGCAATGTCGTGCTAGAGGATGCGGCAACAGGCAGCCCGCTCCTCTGGGTTGGTGAGCAGGACGGTCGGCGTGTTGCGGTGCTAAACCTTGCTATCTTTGGTACGCCAGAGAGTATCCCGCTCGACCCACCCCGCGATGTGGTGCTGACGAACGTCGTCTATCACCCCGCCTACCCTGTACTCATGGCGAGCCTTGCGGATTATTTACTCGCCGGGCCAGTAGGCAGCCTCGCAGGAGAGAGTATCGTGCCAGGAGAGGCTGTCGCACTGCCGCTGCTCGACGCCGAGCATGTCGAAATTGTGACGCCGAGGGGTCAGATAGTGCGCCTGCAATCGGCAGAAGGCACCGGCACTGCCTCATTCGTCCCGACAGAACCGGGTATCTACACCGCTAGCTGGCCCGACAGCGAGCAGCAACCCATCCAATTTACCGCCAATCTCTTCGCACCCACTGAAAGTGACATCGAGCCCGCACCAGAACTTGCCCTGACCACGAGTGGAAACACGTCTGTTGTGGAAAGTACCCTAGAAGGCGAAGCCCGCCTCGACCTGTGGCAACCACTCTTGCTACTCGGCCTACTCATCCTTGCAATCGAATGGATGGTCTACCAGCAGGACGCACTCACACGTCTACGAGGATGGATGCACGAGAGACGGATCGCTTGATCTTGCCCAATCCGCACTCCGCACTCCGCATTCCGAAATCTATCGAACACACGCCGTCATGAACTAGACATCACTCACATGACTCTCTCTTTCACCGATCCGATCTATCTCTGGGCGTTGTTGCTCATCCCCCTTGCCTTGGGGCTAGCCGCCCTCGCTCCACGTTCGTTGCCATCGCTGCGTCGCCGCTTGAGCCTGGTGCTGCGCACGCTCGTCTTGGCGCTGTTGGTGCTGGCGCTTGCAGGTACGCAGGTGCGCCGTCCGGTGGATGACCTGACAGTGGTCTTTCTGGTAGATGTGAGCGACTCCATGCCGCCTGGTGCTCGGCAAGAAGCGACCGAGTACGTGCGCGCGGCCATCGAAGGCATGCCGGCGGGCGACAAGGGGGCGGTGGTCGTCTTCGGCAAGGAGGCGCTGGTGGAGCGCACGGCGAGTGATCTGCGACGCCTCGATCCGCTCGCCAGCGTACCCGTCGCCACCCGCACCAACATCGCGGATGCCATCCAGCTGGGTCTCGCCCTGCTACCCGGCGATAGCCAGAAGCGCCTCGTGCTCCTCTCAGATGGGCAGGAGAATGAGGGCGACGCGCGGGCTGCCGCCGACCTGCTCGCGGCGCGTGACGTGGTGCTGGATGTGCTCCCACTGGGCGGGGGAGTAGCTGGGCCGGAGGTTCAAGTCACCTCGCTCGACGCGCCGGATGCCGTGCCGTTGGGACAGCACTTTGAACTGTCGGTACGGCTGGATGCAACCGAGGATACCATCATACGGCTGCGCGTTTTCGGAGATAACCAGCTGCTCTTCGACCAACCCGTCGAGGTTCCTGCAGGTGGCACTACCCAACGCGTCATAGTAGAGGCGGGTGAGGAGGGATTCCGTCACTATCGGGCTGTCATCGAGGGGGAGCAGGACACGCGCCCACAAAACAATGAAGTAGCCGCCTACACGCAGGTGACAGGGCAACCCCGTGTCGCGGTCGTGACGAATGAGGCGGACGAGGCGGCTGCATTGGTCGCGGCATTGGAAGCCGCGCAGATGTCGGTGGAGGTGCTCGCCGCCAATGCTGTGCCTCAATCGATTACGGAGCTGGTGCAGTACGATACGGTCGTCCTCGTCGGCGTGGAGGCACCCGAGCTACCTGCGGCGACGATTGAAACGTTGCCGACCTACGTGCGCGAGTGGGGGCATGGGTTGGTGATGATTGGTGGGCCGCAAGGGTTCGGCGCGGGCCAATGGCTGCGAACGCCTGTGGAGGAGGCCCTGCCGGTGGACATGGAAGTGCGTCCCAAAGATCAGGAGGCAAATGTCGCGCTTGTGCTGGCGGTAGACAAGAGCGGATCCATGGGGCGCTGCCACTGCGACGACCCGAATGCTGGCAATTACACACCGGGCATGCGCACGGAGAGTGGGCTACCAAAGGTAGAGATTGCCAAAGATGCCATCGTTCAGGCAACAGCCGCTCTGGGGCAGATGGATTTCGTTGGCGTAGTCGCCTTCGATGAAGCAGCGCGCTGGGCACTAGAGACCCAACGTTACCCCGGCCTCGCCTCGCTAGAGCAGGCGATCGCGCCGATCGACGCCAACGGGCAGACGAACATCTTCGCCGGTCTCTCCGAGGCGGAGGAGAGTCTATCAGGCGTCGACGCACGGGTCAAGCACATCATCCTGCTCACGGATGGGTGGAGCCGCGCGGGCGATTACAAGAAGCTCGCGGATCAGATGGCGGCCGAGGGGATCACCCTGAGCGTCGTGGCAGCCGGTGCCGGCTCGGCGCAGGATCTGGCGCAACTGGCGGAGGCGGGTGGCGGAGCTTACTATCCTGCGGCCTCCATGTTGGATGTGCCCCAGATCTTCCTCAAAGAAACCATCCGCATCGCGGGTCGCTACATCATTGAGGAACCTTTCTATCCGACTCTCATGGGCAGCAGCAACACTATTCTCACGGGGCTCAACTTGAATGAGGTGCCGCTACTGCTTGGCTACAACGGCTCAACTCTAAAACCGGATGCTAACGAGATCATGCGCACGCCGCAGGGCGATCCGCTCCTGGCAACGCGCCGCTACGGTCTGGGTCGTACGGTAGCCTGGACGAGCGATCTTTCTGGAAGGTGGGCGGATGAGTGGGTGGAGTGGGAGGAATTTCCCACCTTCGTCTCCCAGCTGGTCGCGTGGAGCTTCCCCGACCCCCAGACGGGCGATCTCCAGCTTCGGACGCGGCAGGAAGGGGGCGCAACGTACCTCGAAGTGACATCCGTTGACGACGATGGTCGTCCGGTTAGCGCCGATACGCGCGCCACCATCATCAGTTCTGAGCTGGAAACCACCGAACTGACCGTCCCCCAGGTTGGCGCGGGTCGCTATCGCGCCGAGCTACCCTCTGATACCATCGGCGCCTATCTGGTCAATGTCACGCAAAGTGACGAAAATGGCGAACCGATTGCCCAGAGCAGACGTGGCTTCGTCGTACCTTACTCGCCCGAGTATCGCATACAGCAGACGGACGAGACGCTGTTGGGGCAACTGGCGAGTCGCACAGGTGGTGAGATACGAACTTTGGAGCAGCCTGGCGAGGTCTTCGCCCATCCCCCCCAGCAGGTGACCAAAGCGCAGGACCTCTGGCCCTGGCTGCTCGCCCTTGCCCTGCTACTCTTCCCTCTCGATGTCGCCGTTCGTCGCGTCATCTTCGGCAGGCGCGAGTGGGAAGCGGCACGCGAGTGGATACGCGAGCGCGCCCGTCGCCATTCTACTCCGGCACCCCGTACGGAACCCGTACTCGGCTCACTCCTTGAGGCCAAGGAACGGGCGACGCGTCGGGAATCACTGGTAGGAGGGCTTCCGACACGCGCAGAGCGACAAAGAACCGTGGATGACCGACCCTCTATACATCCCGTTGTGCCACCTCCTGTTGACAAGGCACCCTCCACGGGCGGCTCTGAAGCAGAGATGGATGATGGAGCAGACGAGGAGAGCAGCACCTTCTCGCGGCTGCGGAGTGCGAAGCGCAGAGCAAGGCAGTAGATCTCACTCGCCTTGCTCCAATCGCCAATGCGCAAAGACGCGGCCTCACCCTCCCTTTGCGCCTTTGCGTCTTTGCGTGAGCTTTCTGTTACTCCTTCCGTCGTCCCTCCAACCACATCAATGTGTCACGGTTGAACGCCTCGGCCTGCTCGTCATGGGGCAGCATGTTGGCATCGTAACCATTGATCGCAGCACGAGGGTTGAGGCGCAAGAATTCGGTGCCATCCTGCACGGGCGTCGTCGTGGCTTGATAGCCCCAGACGAGAAGGAGTGGGTTTTTCAGGCTCGCCCACTCATCTCGAATGTCGCGGTTGAGGTAGCCGCTGATAAGCGCGCCCGGCGCGTAGCGCGCATTGTCCTGATGCGAGACGTTGTAGTGGTACTCCACCATCTCGTCCGTGATGAGCGAGGTGTCCTCGTAGCCCATCTTGTCGAGGAAGTAGCGGAGGCTGGGCGGGCTGGTGAGGAGGTTGAAAAAGCCCTCGCCGAAAATAGGGGTGCGGACGAAGGCGTAAAGGAGATCACCGAGGAGGGGCCACTTGCCGCGTAGCTGCTTCAGGCCGACTGGCTCGATAAGGACCAGCTTGTCGAAGCGCTCGGGGTAGCGCGCGGCCGCCGCGATCACGAAGGAGCAACTCAGCGAGCTCGCAATAACATTGGTTTTCCCGCCAATCACATCACGCACGAAATCCGCAAGGAGCGCGATGTATATCTCATCAGTATAAATCATAGTAGGGTGATCGCTCTGACCAAAGCCGAGCAGATCCAGGGCATAGACACGGTAGCCCTGCTCCGCGAAAAAGGGGAAGTTCTTGCGAAACTCATAATTACTTGCCGCCGCATGGATGCCATGCACCATCAACAACGGCTCCCCATCCTCCGGCCCATCCGCATGATAGGCCACACCTCCCATCCGCCACGGATAGCGATTTGCCTCACCCCCCAATACCGACAGGGCCGGCTCCGCTGCCTCACCCGACAGGTAATTGAACCCCGCCAAAGCCGACGACACCAGCGCACTCGCCAGCGCGCCCCGGAATAACCTATTCTCATTCCCCATCTGTACCACCTCTCCTAATAGTCGATAATACCTGCTTCATCCTTCATCCTTTTGCGGATTGCCCCCCCTCCCATCCCACACTATAATCCGCTCGACAAGGAACTCATCGCAGAAAGGATGCCATGGCGCTTCGCCTTTTCCGAAATGCTGACCTCGTCGTGACGATGGATGAGGAGCGGCGCGAGATTGCGAATGGTGCGCTGGTCGTGCGCGACCGCGAGATCGTCGCGGTCGGTCCATCCGAGGATATCGTACCGGAATGGGAGGATCAGGTTGACCGCATCACAGATGCACGAGACATGGTGCTCTTGCCGGGCTTGGTCAACACCCACCATCACCTCTACCAGACGCTCACGCGTGCTGTGCCGGCTGCACAAGATGCGAAGTTATTCGACTGGCTCGTCATCCACTACCCCATCTGGGCCGGATTGACCGGCGAGGCGATCTACATAAGTTCCCTCACCGGGTTGGCCGAACTCTTACTCAGTGGTTGCACCACGGCGGCCGATCACCTCTACCTTTACCCCAACGATTGCTCCATCGAGGACGAGATTCGCGCGGCGCAGGAGCTGGGCATCCGCTTCCATCCTACCCGCGGCTCGATGAGTCTGGGGGAGAGCGAGGGGGGGTTGCCGCCTGACGAGGTGACGGAGGATGAGGAGACGATCCTCAAGAAGACACAGCAGGCCATCGAGCAGTGGCACGAGCCAGAGCGCTTCGGCATGGTTCGCATCGGCGTTGCCCCCTGCTCCCCCTTCTCCGTCACGCCGGAGCTGATGCGCGAGAGTGCATCCCTAGCGCGCGCCTACGATGTGAGAATGCATACACACCTGGCGGAGACGATGGACGAGGAGCAGTTCTGTCTGGAGCATTTCGGGCAGCGCCCTGTCGAGTACGCGGAGTCGTTGGGATGGACTGGCGATGAGGTGTGGTGGGCCCACTCGGTGCATGTGAATTCGCAAGAGATCGCGCTGATGGCCCAGACCGGAACTGGAATGGCCCACTGCCCCACCAGCAATATGCGCCTGGCGAGTGGGATTGCACCTGTGCGCGCGATGCGCGATGCGGGCGTGAAGGTCTCGATAGGGGTGGATGGCTCTGCCTCCAACGATTCTAGCCACTTGCTAGCTGAGGCACGACAGGCGATGCTCCTGCAGCGGGTGCTCGGCGAGCCGGATGCGATGACGGCGCGCGAGGCGCTGGAGATTGCCACGCTGGGTGGCGCAGCGGTGTTGGGTCGCGACGACATCGGCGCGCTGGCCCTGGGGATGGCGGCCGATATCATCGGCTTCCGCCTAGATCGCCTGGACTACGCAGGCGCCGCCCCGCACGATCCCCTTGCCGCCCTTCTCTTCTGCTACCCCCGCAAGGCCGATCTTGTCATGGTCAATGGCCGCATCTTGGTCGATCACGGCGAACTACTAGGTTGGGAGCTGGGCAAGGTAGCGGCGCGACACAACGAGATTGCGGAGGCGCTAGTGGAAGCGAGGTTATAGACCATATTAGCGGCAACGTTCCCATTGTTGAGATTTCCCTAAAAACATCTGTTCAGGAGGAGAGAGATGAAACGGTTGTATGGCCTGTTGGTTTTGTTGCTGCTGGCAACGCTGATGCTGGCAGCGTGTGGCACGGAGGTGCCTGCCACAGAGGAGGAAGTCGTTGAGCCGGCGGCGGAGGAAGTCGCTGAGGAGGATGATGAGGCAGCCATCGAGCCCGATGACGTGGCTACCGAGGACGATACGGTAGTTGTAGAGGAAGAGGGGGTTGAAGATCCCTTCAGGGTTGCCTTTGTCTACGTCGCTCCGGTTGGGGACCTAGGATGGAGCTGGTCACACGACCAGGGCCGTCTCGCTATCGAAGATCAGTTTGGCGACCAGGTCGAGACGGCTTACGTGGAGAGTGTACCAGAGGGGCCCGAGGCGACACGCGTGATCCGCGACTTCGCGCAACAGGGGTATGATCTGATCTTCACTACCTCTTTCGGCTACATGGATCAGACCATTGAGGTAGCCCAAGAGTTCCCCGACACGCAGTTTGTCCACATCTCTGGCTTCAGGACGGCCCCCAATGTGAGTACCGTGTTCGGGCGAATGTACATCCCGCGTTATCTCAGTGGGCTCGTGGCCGGCGCTGCCACTGAATCCGATATCGTTGGCTATGTAGCGGCTTTCCCCATCCCGGAGGTCATTCGCGGCATCAACGCCTTCACCTTGGGCGTACGTGCCGTCAACCCGGAGGCGGAAGTGCGAGTCGTGTACACGAATACCTGGTTCGGGCCACCGGAGGAGCGGGAGGCGGCACAGGCACTGCTCGACCAAGGCGCGGACGTGATCGCCCAGCACCAGGATACCACGGAGCCGCAGAAGGCTGCGGCGGAAGCGGATGCCGTCTCCATCGGCTACAACTCCGACATGCGTGAATTTGTCGGCGATACCGTGTTGACCAGCCCAATCTGGTACTGGGGCGTGAAGTACACGGAGATCGTGCAACAGGTTATGGATGGCACCTACCCGGGCGATGAGTCTTACTGGAGCGCCGATATCGTCGGTCTAGCGCCCTTTAGCCCCATGGTCGATGCGCGCATTGTCGACCTGGTGGGAGAGCAGGATATCGCAATTCGTGAGGGTCAAGCGGAAGTGTTCTGTGGGCCAATCACCTCCAACACGGGCGCCCTTGTGGTGGAAGAGGGCAACTGCCTCACCGACGAGGAGATGCTCTCGATGTATTGGTATGTCGAGGGTGTGGTGGCGGAAGCGACCGGCGAAGAGGTCACCGGCCTTGGCGAGCCTAGCGAACTCGCCCCGGCCTCGTCCTTGGTTGAGCTGCCCTAAGCAACCTGCCGAACGCAGCGTGCAGGATGCATCCTGCACGCTGCGTTTACTCTTTGTCTTATGAGTGACCAACCGCTAGTCGAGCTCCGTGGCA
>JALZCF010000480.1 GCA_030863245.1 Chloroflexota bacterium | reverse complement strand
GTTCAAGAGCAGTGGGGTGGCGACATCACTTACGTACCTGCTCTGCATCTTGCTATTTGTCGTCTTCCCGTTGGGGGTTGCCTTTGTCTTGTCTGTTTTCATGAACACGAGTGAAGCGGCGCGTTGTTTGATGCTGACAACCCTGATGGTTCATCCAGGTGCCTCGCTCGCCTCTATCTTGGTGGATGAGGTCGATTTTAATGCGGTGAGGTTGCTACCTGCGACGCTGCCACTGTATAGTGCACTGGCGGGACTGTTCTTCCTGGGGGCGGAAGCCCGTCTCTCCGCCCTCGTCGCGCAGCGGTGGCGTCACTGGCACCTGGTCTTCGTGCTACTACTTATCGTGCTGGTTGCTGTGGGCTATATCATTGCTGGCCCTGTCATTGATCTCTGTAGGCCGTAGAGGAGGAACGAGTATGGCTATCGAAATGTCCCATCGTCGCTGGCTTCCCATATCCATGAAGTTGAAGCGGCCCGGCCTCAATCCGGTGCTTATCAAGGAGCTACGTAGCCGGATGCGCGGCCCGCGTGCCTTCCTGATCCTCACGGGCTTCCTGCTATTGCTGAGCGGCATCGCGTTCCTTCTCTACAAAACATTAGAAGCGTCCTTCCAGTACGCGTATGGACCATCTGGAATGAGCGCCATGGTCGGCGTGTCCATGTTCCTGGGACTCGCCTTCTTCGAGCTGTTCCTGGTGGCCTTCATCACGCCCGCACTCACGGCCGGCACCATTAGCGGTGAGCATGAATCGCTTACCTACGAGATGTTGGTAGCGACGCCGTTACGCGCCTCCTCGATCATGTTCGGGAAGATGGTGGCCGCGCTTTCCTACGTCTTCCTGCTCATCTTTGCTGCCGTGCCGATGCTCAGCCTCGTCTACATCTTCGGCGGTGTGACGGTGCGCGATGTGGCGGTTGCGTTACTCGTGCTGGTAGTGACAACCGTTACCTTTGGTACCCTCGGTATGTTCTGGTCGGCGCTCCTGCAACGAACGGGGCGCGCAACGGTGATGAGCTACTTGACGTTGCTAACGTTTATAATGGGGCCGTACGTGCTCTTCAGTGTCTGGGCTGTCTTGCAGCGGCAGACCCCGCCGCCTGCCCTGCTCTATGCCAATCCCTTCACGGCGATGATGAGTGTCGTGGGTATGGGACCTGATCAGGGAATGATTTTCGGTGCTCTCAATTTGCCCTTCCTCTTTGGTCTCATGGGCGGCGGTATGGGCTTCGGCGCTCCGCCTGTTGAGTATAACCACCCGGCCTGGCACTGGACGCTGGCACTCTACACGCTTTTAACCGTCGTGCTTGGCTTGCTAACCGTGGTGCTGGTGCGGCCAGTTGGCCAGCGGCGGATTACGTTACCGCAGGTCCTGCTCGCGCTGCTCCTCGTGGGCACGATCGTAGGCGGACTGAGCCAGGTGTTCACGGCTGAGGATTGGAAGCAGATTCTGGACTCGCCCGACGAAGTGATCCGCCTGATGAAGGGATAGTTGAACTGGTATCTGACCTGGAGCAACTGGTGAACCACCTAACACGCGATGAAACACAACATCATATCTACGAGGCGCTGGCAACGCTACGCCGGCGGCTGCGCTGGCGCGATGGCGTGCGCGCCGCATCCGAATGGGCGTGGGTAGCCGCGGCAGCCGCGCTGGCCATCCAGTTGCTTGCACGCGTGACCCCGATCGCGGGTGCACTGTGGTGGAGCCTGGCACTCCTCGGCATAACCGTCATTGTCTGGCTGCTGTGGCTAATGCTGCGCCCCCTCCCGTTGGAGCGGGTCGCACGACGTGTGGACATGGAAGCTGCCACCAAGGAGCGGCTTGCTACCGCGCTCGAGCTCGATGCCCGCGCCCGACAAGATGAGCTCGCACTCAAGCAGCAGCGGGATGCAGCAGAGGCGGCTCGTCGTGCTGCTGCTACACCTGCCAATACACTGCCCTGGCAGTGGAAACGCCGTCCCCTACTGCTCGCGGGTGTGTTGCTGCTCGCCACTTTCGTAATGCCGTTTCTCCCCAACCCGATGGACGAGGTCCTGGCAGAGCGTGCGGCCGTGCAGCAGGAGGCACGCGAACAGGCGGAGGAGATTGAGGAACTGCGGCGCGACCTAGAGGATCGGACGTCGTTGCCGCGCGAGGATCGCGAGCGGTTGCTGGCGGAATTGGAGGAGCTCGCCCAGTCGCTTCGAGAGAATCCTGGCGACCGCGAGCAGGCACTAGCCGATATCGAGCGGGCGCGAGCGGCCCTGCGCGAGCGACTCGACCCCGATCGGGGTGCTCGTCAGGCCTCGCTCGAGCAGGTTGCGGCCAACCTACAAAGAATGAGCGGCAACGCAGAGGCACAGGAGCGCGAGTCCTTGGCGGAAGGCGCCGAGGCCTTGAACGAGCTGGCACAACAGATGGGAGAGATGAGCCAGCAGGAGCAGAGCGAGATGGCGGCTGCACTTCGTCAGCAGGCCGCGCAGGCTGCTGCCACCGATCCCTCGCTTGCGCAGGCGCTCCAGGCCATGGCGAATGCCCTAGAGGCGGGTGACCAAGCCGCCGCCGCACGGGCCGCGCAGGCGGGCGCGCAGGCCTTCAACGATGCGCAGCAGGCACTCCGCGACCAGGAAGCACTCGCCCAGGCGCTCCAGCGCATCGAAGCCAGCCGCGGCGCCATTGCCCAGGCTCAAGAGGGGCAGGGGCAAGGCGAAAATCAGGCTGAAGGCCAGGGCGAAGGACAAGGCCAGGGTGAAGGGCAAGGCCAAGGTCAGGGACAAGGTCAAGGGCAGGGTGCGCCAGGTGGCGGTGGTGGCGGTTCGAATTCCCCAACGGATAACGGGGGGCGAACGGGTGCCGGAAGCTTCCCCGGCAGCGATCCGGATCGCACCGGGAGCGGTGCTAATGAGGGCGATCCGAACTTCGGCGGGGGGAACGAAGAGGTACTAGTTCCCTCGTGGGGCGATCCATCACTCATCCAGGGGCAGCAGGGTGCTGAGGGCGAAACCCAGCAGAGCGAGGGTGCCGGTTCACAACCGGGCATCAACAACGGCGTACTCGTGCCGGGCCGTTCCTTCTCCAGTGGCTACACGTCCGATAGCTACAGTGGCGAAAATCGTCCGACGTTGCCGAGCCGGTATGAAGAGCTGATTATCGAGTATCAAGAGCGGATTAGCGGGAATTGAGGCGTGGGATACGACCGTTGGTTGAGAAATTTGAGTGAAAGGGGGAACGTGTGAGGGGACTGTTGCTGTCGTTGCTCGTGCTGCTGTCGATAGGTGGGTTGGGCGGTTGTCTTACTGTGCAGGCCGATGAGGTGCCAGAGGGCACGTATAATGCCCCGGAGGATGCGGTGTTTGAGTGGATGCACCAGCAGCCGTCAAAGGTCGCGAACACGACGGCGATTCGGCAGGTGCTTCAGCTGGATGAGTATCATGCGCCGGTCCTGGTCTCTTTCCGGCCTGAGGGGTGGAAAGGCGAGACAGATGCGCTGGTACTCTTCAACGTGGAACGAGAGAAAGGGCACTGGGTGGTACGTAACTACGATTATAACCCAGCCCCCTCGCGTCCTGACGAGCCGTTGACGTTCTATAGTCCCGGTTCTAACTCGGTGTTACCCTTTTCCGCTGTATACGGCGTCGTCAACGATGACGAGATTACACATGTTGCTATTACATGGAGGGACGGACTGGAGCAGGTCGTGAGCGTCGTCCGTGGCTCCTACGCCAGCATCCGAAGTGATGCACCCGATGTTCAAGCCACACAAGCCATCGCCTTCGACGCACAGGGCAACATCGTAGCAGAACGCACCAACCAAGAGGCTGAGCGATAAATCGGTCGGGCAAATATCAACATGCAACATGCAATATGCACCATGCAACACTTCCGTCCCCTCCCGTCGGAAAAACTAGCTGAAACGTCCAATTTGCACACTCAACATCCAATTCATGACTGGAGTTCCAATGGCAGAGATAACCCCTGAACAATTCCGTACTACCGCAACCACGATCGAGAAGGAGGTTGGACGCTTTATCGTCGGGCAGAGGGAGCTGATCCGCCAGACGCTGGTGACGCTGTTGGCAGGCGGCAACGCCCTGCTGGAGGGCGTGCCGGGTCTAGGCAAGACGATGCTCGTTCGCACGTTGTCTGAGGTCATGGATGTCAGGTTCTCCCGCATCCAATTTACACCCGACCTGATGCCTGCAGATATCGTTGGTACGAATATCATTATGGAGGATGAGAGCGGCGTACGCCGCTTCCAGTTCGAGTCCGGCCCGATCTTCGCGAATCTCGTGCTGGCGGACGAGATCAATCGTGCCACGCCAAAGACGCAAT
>JALZCF010000069.1 GCA_030863245.1 Chloroflexota bacterium | reverse complement strand
ACACGGCTATCGTACATCAACTCAATACACCTCAACGTTCTCTGTGTCTAGAAAGTGAGATTCTTTCATGTCTCTAAAAGATTGGCTGCTAGAGCTGCCCGGTGTTGGTAAGGTACGGCGCGTGCATGCATTGGAACATGCAACGATTACCCTACTCAGTCGCCGTCATCGTAATCTGAGTATGATAGGTCGCTCCACACCCAAGGGCTTCTGGCTCTATGGGGATGTGGACAAAGAGGAGTTAGAGAGCACCGCAAACGAGGCACTGGGGCGCTTACAGGGGGGCGAGGCGTCCTTGGCGATTCATCCCCGCTGTGGAACCAACTTGGCAGTGGCCGGCATGCTGACCGGTGTTAGTAGTTTCCTGGCCAGCCTTTCTATCCACAAGGACGAGCGCACGATTGACAAGTTGCCGCGCGTCGTTCTCGCCGCCACGGCTGCTATGTTGATCGCGCAACCTGCAGGTCTAGCGGTGCAGGAAGGATACACCACCTGTCCCGATGCATCCAACCTCTCCATCGGTAAAATCCGGCAGAGCACACGTGGCAAGGTCACCGTCTCTTTCGTTGAAGTAAACGGGTAATGATCTACCTCTTCCATGGCGACGACGACCTCACACGTAACGAATACCTGAACAACTTGTTGGCCCGGGCGGATGATACCATGGGGAGCTTGAACCAGACACGTCTGGAACCAGACAAGCTTACCTTTGCCGAACTACGCCATGCGTGCGATGCCATCCCCTTTTTGAGTGAGCGTCGCATCATCATTGTGGAGGGACTACTAAACAAGCTGGCAAAGCAAGCCTCGAAGGATTTTGCGCAACAGCTCAAAGATTACATCCCGACTATGCCAGAGTACACGCGCCTTTTCCTTCTTGAAACATCCGTGGACAAGCGCACGTCTCTCTGGAAGAGCCTGAACCAATTCGCTAGCGAGAAGCTGCCGCGCGTCTTCATCAAGGAATTCGCGCTCCCTAAAGAGCATGAGTTGCCAACCTGGATCCAACAGAGAGCACGATTGCATGGTGGATTGATAGAGCGCCAGGCTGCCACCGATCTAGCCTCCTTCGTAGGCCAGGACGTACGCCTTCTTGACCAGGAAGTCCGCAAGCTCGTGACGTACGCCGGCGAGCATCCCGTTACTAGGAAGGACGTACGCCTGCTTGTTCCTTACGTTCAAGAGGCAAGCGTCTGGCAGCTGGTGGATGCGATTGGCAGTAAGGATACACGTCGCGCACTCGCGGCCGCCCAGCAAATCCTTAGCGAGGATCCTTCCAAGGCTATCTACCTTCACATCATGATCACCCGCCAGATCAGGATGTTGCTTCAGGTGGCCGAGCTGCTATCGCTCGGTAAGACGCAGCGCGACATTCAGAAGATACTTGGCCTAAGCAACTTCGTGCTCAATAAGGTCATGAAGCAAGCTTCCAACTTCACAATCGAACGTCTGGAGGCTGCCTTCGATCATCTTTTGGAAGCCGATGTCGCGATGAAGCGTGGCGCGGATCAGCAGATGATCCTCAACCTGCTCATTGTTGAACTGGCGGGTCGGCGCGCAGCATAGGGTGGTAAGCAGCTCGCATACTGCCAAGTGTTACTTCGCCTTACGCCGCCTTTCGCCTCCTTACGCCGCCTTGTCCTCCTGCACTTTATCAGACGGGTCACGCCCGACGAGGAAGTGATGGGGGCGAATGTTGCGACGAGGCTCGACACGTAGACCCTGGATAGTAGTGGGTTCGGGTACATCAACAGGGTTCGCGTAACAGAGCGTTGCGGGTTCCCCGAAACGCGCGTGGTAGCAGTTTGCCGCATCGCGCACCTTCTTCAAGAGGGGAACATTCGAATCATCCATCCATAGCACGCCTAACATGGGTTCCTCCTGTTTCTTCTAAACCGCCTTCTGGAACGTCGCACATCACGTGGACGCTCTACATTCGGGAATATGCGCAATGATCCTGGGCCGCCCGAAGCGGATACGTTCCACCACTGCCCTCACTTCGTCGCTATCCAGCCGTGCGATGGTAATGGGAACTATCGCCTGTTCATGATGCAGGTGGAAACGCCCCGGTACCTTTGGGCCCTCACCTCTTAAATGTACTGGCAGGAGGGCTTGTAGCTCTTCGAGCGGCTCCGACTCACGACAGGCGAGCGCCAAATGGATTCCCACATCGGCGCCCCGCTCCAGCAATGCATGGAGCACATGCCGTGCGCTGCTGCCTCCCACCGTCAGCAAGGCGTCGACGTCATCGACAACAGATAGAACGCGTGGGCAGAACTGTCCCTTCCGCTCACGCCCTTCCATCTCCACCATAAGATGAATCAGCCAGCCAATCGCATGCGCTGGATGCTTGCACCACGCCCAGCAATGTGGCAGGGCATGGAGTGAGGCAACCGGACCGCCGCTACGGCTATCCAAAAGGGCAAGCCGCCAGTGTTTGGCACCATGATGGGCTGCAATCCCCAGTCCTAACAACCGTAACAGTTCTGACTTTCCAACCCTCGCAGCACCTGTAACAAGCAGGTGGCGCACACTCGGGTTCGTTACTCGCAGTATCACGGGAGCGCCACTGTCCATCATTCCTAGTAGCGCACTGTCGTAGGGAAGGTCACCGATCTTTGCAAGCAGATCGCCATACCGTAAACCCATGCCCGCGTCGCGTGGAAGCTCCAGGAAGAGCGAGTGGCCCTCGCGGCGCAGGCGGCAGCGAGAATATCCTGCCTCCTTTGCAAGGTCGTGGGAGAGGCCGAGAATCCGGCGCGTGGTGATGCCGAGCCCGAGTTGTAGGGGGAAACGGATCGTATCTGCTGACAATGAAGCCTGGCCAACTCGCGCTGCCACGCCATGATTAGCAAGCAGCTCTTCCAGACGGATCGCGTCGGTGGTAAAGGAACTCGCCACTGCCGGCTCGGGCTGACTGAAGGTGCATGCGGTAGCAATGGTTGGCGACACAGTTGACCTCCGGTTGGCAAAAGCGCGACTAGCGTAAGAGTGACAGGGTACGATACTTCACGGGATTCAGTATAATAGAACATACATTCTGTTGTCAAGAGGCAAAACAGAACACAAGTTCTATTAGTATATCATCTCCCTAAGACAGAAAATGCGGGTGTGCGGGGGTGCAGGAATGCAGCAGGTTTTCTGGTGGTCAGCGGGGACAGCTACGGTGGGCAGGACGGCCACGGCGGGCCGTCCCTACAATCGACAAAAGGGTGACACAACCGAAAACGCGCATCCGAGTTGTTGGATGCGCGTCTTCACTGGGGGTGGTGATGGTTATTGTGCTATTCCTCTGATACTCGTTCCTCTCCCTCGAACCCTACGGAGAACATCGCTTCCATATCGCGCCGTGGGTAAGCTTTGAACGCGAGTAATGTTTCAGTCTTTTCGATACGGGGAATTGCTAGGATCTGCTCTGTCACCAATTCGGCCATCGCTCGATTGTCGGGGACGCGTAGTAATGCGACGAGATCGTAGCGACCTGCCACGGAGTATACCTCGCGCACGCCTTCCAACTCGACCAATCTTTCGGCCACCTCATTGATCGCACCACGTTCAATATTCATCAGTACCACAGCCGAGACCATGCTGTTCCTCCTAGTAGATAGTCAGTATGAAAACATCATCGACCACCGAGACTATCCGGCAGGCGCGGTCGCTTTCGTACCCCGTCCTCAAGGGAGTCGCGCTGTCTCCGCCTTACGTCCACGCGGACAAACGCTTTGAGCTCCTCGATTTGCTGTTGCAACTCTTCGATCTGTTTGGACATATTCAAGATGACCTCGACTCCGGCAAGGTTTACTCCAAGGTCATCCACGAGTCTTGTAATTTTCTTGAGCCGCTCAATGTCACGCTGCGAGTACATGCGCATGCCACCCTCTGTACGCGCTGGCTCGACAAGGCCTATCCTCTCGTAATGACGCAACGTCTGAGGATGAAGGTCCACCATGCGCGCCGCGACACTAATCATATAGAGCGGCTCATCCGGGTCCGGTCCATTGCGCTGCATGGTCTCTCCTTCTAGTTGTTGACAAACGAGTGTAGCTAGCGACGCTTCCCTTAATGGGATGGGAGATCTAGGGGCTCTAGGAGCTTGCAGTATTGTCACGTGTGAAGCTCAAAACTCACTCCCTCTGCTTCTTCCGGCAAGGAATTATCACAGCGGAACAGCGGAGCTCAGGGGCGCGCTCCCAGCGTCACCGGCACCTCCATCCTCTCACCATCGCGGATAATAGTCAGTACGACCTCGTCGCCCACGCTCCGCGTATCTAGGTAATTAACCAGGTCGTCAAAATCGCGAACCTCTCGATCATCGATCGCGACGATCACATCGCCTCCCGTGCGCACTGCAGTGCCGCCAGGCAATGTGATCTGCCTGTCACTCCCACGGAGACCTGCTTGATCCGCCGGCCCTCCTGGGACCACCCCGGTGACCAAGGTGCCCCGTTCGACGTTTTCTAGCCCCAACGCTTCTGCCAGCGCGGGGGTCAAGGTGTTAGTGACTCCCGAAGACTCGATACCAAGGTAAGGGTTTTCAAAGGTCCCTGTCGCGATAAGCTGTGGCACGACTACCTTCACCTTATCGACAGGCACGGCAAAGCCGACACCACTGTTGACGGCACCGTTACGCGAGAAGATCATGTTGTTTATCCCAACCACACGCCCCTCAATATCCAACAACGGGCCGCCGGAGTTACCGGGATTGATGGCTGCATCGGTCTGTACCAGGTTGGTGAGATTGAACACTCCACCCGCTTCCGTCATACGACCTGGCACGGTACGCTCCGTGGCGCTGACAACACCGAGCGTCATGGTCCCCTCAAAGCCAAATGGATTACCAATCGCAATCACCCGTTGGCCCACCCGCAGGGCGCTGCTATCACCCGGCACCAAGGGTCGAACTCCCTCCGGCATCTCTTCCACACGGATCACTGCCAGATCAGAGTCGGGATCCGTCCCAACCACCTCAGCCGTACGCTGTGTTCCATCGTAGAAGGTGACAATCACAGTCTGAGCATTCGCCACCACATGATCGTTGGTAACGATGTGGCCCTCTGTGTCCCAGAGAAAACCACTGCCCTCACCCTGCAACCCGATCAGACTATTCGTTTGACCACTGATGCTGATATTGACGACGCTCGGGACACTGTTCTCATAGACTTGGGCGAGCACCTCTTCCTCGGCACGGACGATGGAGAGCGAGTCCTCTGGTAACGGGATCGGTTCCCGTACCACACGGGTTGGTACCGGTTCGCGCTCTACCTGGACAGCTGTAGAGGGCGCAGGACCATTCTCCTGACGGGGTTGAATGGCAAAAACAGCTCCTAGCTCGGCAAGTTCTCCCCTTCCGACCACGAAAAATGTTCCAAGGGCACAGACACAGAGCAGCCCGAGCAACAGGATAGCGGCAATACCGCCAATAATACTTCGATCGCTCACTCGGTGGTTCCTTTCGTTGCTATCATCCTTAACTACGACAACTACGACACCGTGCCTGAAACCTTAGCCAAGCTCCCGCAATTTCTGAAAAAGCTCTCGCTGTCGCTCACTTAAGTTTTGTGGTACCTGGATCTCGGTTTCAGCGAGTAGATCTCCGAAACCTCCACCTTTCAAGCGCGGCATGCCCTTGCCACGAAGCCGCAGCTTCTTCCCACCAGAGGTACCAGGGGGAATCGTGACGATCAGTTCCTTGCCGTCTAGCGTCGGAATGCGCACCTCACCGCCTAATACAGCTGTATACAGGTCTACCGGCACCTCGATGATGAGGTCATCCCCATCGCGCTTGAACTGCGGATCCTCGAGCACTTCCACTATCAAATACAGATCGCCACGGGGCCCACCACCCACACCACGACCCCCCTTGCCACTCATACGAATCTTCGAACCACTTTTTACCCCGGGCGGGATGTCCACCTCTAAGCGCTCACCGTCCACGGTAACGATACGCTTACTGCCCATGTATGCCTCGCGCAGTGTCACATCGACGGGTGATTCGACATCCTTCCCACGACCTGTCGTGGCTGTCTGGGTGGAGGTGCGGGCCCGCTGGCCGCCAAGACCACCAAAGAGTGAGTCAAAGAAGTCAGAGAAGTCGGAGAACTCACCGCCGAAGCCAGACGTCCCACCTCCCGGTTGCTGGCGCGTGTACTGCCCCCAATCGAAGCCGCCTTCGCCACCTCTCTGCTGGTAGCGTCTCCAATCTGCACCGAGCGTGTCGTACTTTTTACGCTTTTCTGGGTCGCTTAGGACCTCGTACGCTTCGTTAATCTCCTTGAACTTTTCCTGCGCGGATGCATCACCTGGGTTGACATCCGGGTGATACTGCCGTGCCAACTTCCGATATGCTCGCTTGATATCCTTCTGTGATGCTTTCCGGTCGACGCCCAGTATTTTGTAGTAATCTCGGTACTCCATGGTCGACTTTCTTCTCTAGATAGGGGAATCTCGAACTAGGCGGCTACGACCACTCTAGCTGGCCGTAGCAATGTTCCTCGGTACAGGTACCCAGGTGCTACTTCCTCCAGAACCGTGCCCGGCTCTGCATTGCTTGGCAGGCTCGCGACCGCCTCATGTAAGGCGGGATCGAACGGCTCACCAACGCTATCCATCCGCTCCGCGCCCGATTGCGCCAGCGCACGGCGAAAGTCCCGGTGCGTCAGCCGCAGTCCCTCAGCCAGGGGTGATTCCTCATTGGGCCCGAGCTGTGTGAGTGCCCGATCCAGATTATCTGCCACCTCCAGCATACGAAGGAGCGCCTTGCGGTTCTCCTCGAAGGCGCGTTGCTCGGCATTACGTAGTAGGCGCTCGCGTTGGGCCTCGGCCTCGGCGCGAAGTTGCTCCTGTTGCTGCTCGCGTTCCGCCTCCAGTTGCTCGCGTTCCGCCTCAAGAGCGGCACGCTGCTCATCAAGCGAGGCCATTAATTGATCGTAACGGTCCGCCCACTCATCGCGCTCGCGCCGTGCCTGCGCCAGCTCTTCTTGGAAACGGGCAATCACGTCGGGGGAGAGCGCTTGTTGCTTCTCCTGTTGCGCTTGTGCGCGCAAGCGTTTTTCCTCTTCCGCCCTTGCTCGGCGGGCTGCCTCCTGCTCCGCCACTCGCCGCTGTCGACTATTGCGGTTGTATCGATCATGTGGATCCCAGAACATGTGACTTTCCTCTAATCCCAGCAAACAGGGGAGCCGAGAGGCACAATGGCCCTCGCCTCCCCTATGGGCTGTCGATTCGATGGTTTACGCCTCGCGGAATTCGCCCTCGACGATGTCTTCATCTTCGTCGGTCTCGCGACCAGCGCCGCCATCCGGTCGCACGCCGGGTCCCTCAGCACCCGTAGCACCTTCTGGCTCATAGGCTGCTCGGCCCATAGCCATCGCAGCACTCTCCAACTCGGCCAGCGCTCGTCGGATGCGATCGTCGTCTTCCGCCTTCAACGCGTCGCGGACCTCCTGGATCTTGTTCTCCAGGTCGGCTTTGGTCTCAGTCGGTAGTCGATCGCCGAGCTCTTGGAGCTGCTTGTCGAGTTGGTACGCCATCTGATCGGCGCGGTTGCGCAGCTCGACTCGCTCCTTCTGCTGGAGATCTTCCTCGCGCGCCGTCTCGGCCTCCCGGACCATACGATCGATCTCGCTCTGGTTCAGGTTCGTGCTGGCGGTGATGGTGATCTTCTGCTCCTTGCCCGTCGCCTTGTCCTGCGCGGTCACGTTCAAGATACCGTTCGCATCGATATCGAAGGTAACATCGATCTGCGGCATGCCACGCGGTGCCGGTGGAATGCCTTCCAGGCGGAAGCGGCCCAGGCTCATGTTATCTTTCGCCATCGGTCGCTCGCCCTGCAGCACGTGAATGTCCACGGCGGTCTGCATATCCTCAGCCGTACTGAAGGTCTCGCTCTTGCGAGTGGGGATGGTGGTGTTGCGCTCGATCAGGGTCGTCATGACGCCGCCCAGGGTCTCCAATCCCAGACTCAGGGGCGTGACGTCGAGCAGCAGCACATCCTTGACCTCGCCGCCCAATACACCCGCCTGAATCGCGGCACCGACGGCGACCACCTCATCCGGGTTCACACCCTTATGGGGCTCCTTGCCGTTGGTTAGCTTCCGCACCAGATCCTGCACCATAGGCATACGGGTCGAACCGCCGACGAGTACAACCTCATCAATGCCGTCCGGCTTGAGCCCCGCATCCTCCAGCGCGCGGTTGAACGGACCACGCAGACGCTCAACGAGATCCTCGGTGAGTTGCTCGAACTTCGAGCGGGTCAGCTTCATCTGTAGGTGCTTGGGACCGCTTGCATCGGCCGTAATGAAGGGGAGGTTAAGTTCCGTCTCCATCACCGTGGAGAGTTCCATCTTCGCCTTCTCAGCTGCCTCACGCAGGCGCTGGAGGGCCTGGCGATCGTTACGCAGATCGATGCCCTGATCCTTCCTGAACTCCTCGGCAATGTAATTCACAATGCGCTCGTCCCAGTCATCGCCGCCCAGATGGGTATCACCAGCGGTCGACTGCACCTCGACGACACCCTCGCCGACATCCAGGATGGATACGTCAAAGGTACCGCCACCGAGGTCAAAGACGAGGATGGTCTGGTCGCTCTTCTTGTCGAGCCCGTACGCCAACGCTGCGGCTGTCGGCTCATTGATGATCCGCTTCACATCCAGACCCGCAATCTTGCCGGCGTCCTTCGTCGCCTGCCGTTGTGAGTCGTTGAAGTAGGCTGGCACGGTGATCACTGCCTCTGTCACCGGCTCGCCGAGGTAGGATTCTGCATCTGCCTTCAGCTTCTGCAGAACCATGGCGGAGATCTCCTGAGGGGCGTACGTCTTACCGGTCTGCGGGATACGGATACGGGCGTCGCCATGCGGACCCGCAACAATCTCGTAGGAAACCAGTTCCCTACTGCGCTGGGTTTCCGGATCCTCGTAGGCACGACCCATCAGCCGTTTCACCGACGAGACGGTGTTTTCCGGGTTCACCACTGCCTGACGCTTGGCCGTCTGGCCCACCAAGCGCTCACCCGTCTTAGAGAACGCGACGACGGATGGGGTCGTCCGTCCGCCTTCCGCATTGGGAATGACGGTCGGTTCGCCACCTTCCATCACAGCGACGACCGAGTTGGTCGTTCCCAGATCGATTCCAACAATCTTACCCATCTTGTTGCTAGCTCCTTTCAAAATACTGTGCTACGTCTAACAACTTACTGGCCTAACCTGCAATTTTAGTACCATGGCATTATAATCCTTTAGTGCATCTCTGTCAAGGTTTTTAGCACTCTTTTACTGCGAGTGCTAGATGGCCTGCCACTCCCTTTCTGCGTCGATTATCCATCGGGTAGCAAACCCTGGGAGCTGTGGGAGCTGTGGGAGCTTCCAACGTAGCCGCTTTTGAGCGTCCAATTCATCAGCGGTAGTTGGGCATTGACGCACGTCGCCGACCGTGTTAGCATCTACTCGATCAACCGTTCGTGATGACTGATCGACTCAATGAAAGTACTCCATACCATTCCCGAGTTTCGAGCTGCACGCGGGAATCTCGCCGCGCCACTTGGCTTCGTGCCGACGATGGGCTACCTCCATGAGGGGCACCTCGCGCTTGTACGACGCGCCCGTGAGGAAAGTGACTCCGTTGTCGTCTCTATCTTCGTCAATCCCACGCAGTTTAACAGAGAGGACGATCTGGTGAGCTACCCACGTGACCTGGAGCGCGATCTATCCTTGTTGCGTGAGGAGAATGTGGATATCGTCTTTGCCCCGACTACGAGTGAGATGTACCCACCCGAGCACGCCACCATCGTCCACGTGGCCCGTGTCACGGAGGCGCTGGAAGGCGCCCATCGTCCCGGGCACTTTGATGGCGTAGCAACGGTGGTTGCGAAGCTCTTCAA
>JALZCF010000693.1 GCA_030863245.1 Chloroflexota bacterium | reverse complement strand
AGGCAGGACAATCTTCAGGAGCCAATGTATCGAGCATTGATGGAGGCCCATGCGCGACAGGGCGAACGGCCAGAGGCACTTCGCCAATATGAGCAGCTGCAGGGGGTGCTTGAGCAGGAACTGGGTGTCGAGCCGCTCCCCGAAACAGAGACACTCCGCGCCGCCATCTTGAATGGCGAGCTTGGACACGTTGCCGTGCCCACTCCCAGCATGTCCCGCTCGGCCCAGCCTTCCCCAACCGACGGTACCACGGAGGTGCCCTTCGTGGGGCGCTGGGAGGAACTTGCGGCACTGGATGCAGAGTTAGCAGTGGCCGCGCGTGGAGAGGCACGTGTCGTCCTGCTGGCCGGTGAGGTTGGCATTGGCAAGAGTCGGCTCTGGCAGGAGTGGAGCGCATCTCTTGCGCCGCATGTCACGGTTCTAGAGGGTGCCGGTCTCTCCGCCACACAGGCACTTCCCTTCGCGCCCCTAATGGAGTTGTTTGCGACCCACCCGAGCATCCAACATCTTTTCAAACCTGACTCCCCGCTGTCGTCGGTCTGGCTGGCCGAGATGGCACGGCTCCTGCCCCAGATCCGGAGTGCCCTGCCGCAGCTACCCGCCCCTACCCCCCTCTCAAGGGACGAGGAGCAGCATCGCCTCTTCGAAGCATTCACTCAGAGCCTGCGAGTTCTGGAGGCTCGCCCGCTCCTGCTCTTCATGGACGATCTACACTGGGCCGATCGAGCCACATTGGACTGGCTTGCCTACTTCGTCCACCGCATGCGCGATCAAGCGCTGCTGTTGGTCGTTGCCTACCGTCCCGAGGATGCTCGCGCCCCTCTGGTTCATCTGTTCGCTGAGTGGGGGCGACAGGGTATATCGCGGCGAATCGAGCTTTCCCATCTCGCGCAAGAAGAGTCTTCCGCGCTCCTCGAGGCACTCATCCACGATCCAGAAAAACGATCGACGCTGGCCGATCGCCTGCAAACGCAGAGTGCTGGTAATCCCTATTTCCTCATCGAGCTCGCCCGTGCCGCGCCTGGCGACGTACCACCTGCCCTGGTAGACCTGATTCGAGCTCGGTTGGAGCGATTGCCGGATGCCGCGCGCCAGGTACTGCAGGCAGCGGCGGTGCTGGAGCCCACCTTCGACTTTTCGGCCTTGCGGTGGACCAGTGGGCGCGGTGAGGAGGAGACGCTCGATGCCCTAGATGCGCTGTTGGATGCCCATCTTCTTGTCGAGCGTGGAACGCAGTATGCCTTTACCCACCCTCTGGTTGCCTCGATCGTCCAAGAGTCGCTAAGCACCGCCCGGCGCGCCTTCCTTCACCGTCGCGCCGCCACGGCGCGAGAACGGGTCCGTCCGGAGCAACGCCCGCAGATTGCCGGCTCTCTGATGGTACATTATCGCGAGGCGGGCGATCCCGTGCGTGCCGCCTACTACGCCGAGATGGCGGCGGAGCACGCCCTCTCTCTCTTCGCGCCTGCTGAGGCCGAGCACTTTTACCGGGAAGCGGTCGCGCTTGATCCGACACCCACGCGCCAATTAGGACTGGGTCGGGCACTGCGTATGCAAGCGGACTATCCCGCAGCCCGTTCCTCATTCAAGCGGGCACTCGCTGGTTTTGAGGCGGTGGGCGATCGGCGAGGTGCGGTGCGCGCCTGTGTGGAGATGGCCTGGAGCTACCTTCCGGTCGGTCGTGGCGATGAAGCCGCGCGCTGGGCGGAGCAGGCGCTGAGCTATCTCGATGTCGAGCAGGATCCGGAGGGGCACGCCGATGCTCATTTCTTGATGGGTGCTGGACTACTCCAGGTGGGCGCGCTTGCCGAGGCAGAAGAGCACCTGGCGAAAGCCGCGCAACTTGCGGTCGATCACGATCTGCCTAATAGTGCGGCGCGTAGTCGCTTTGAGTTGGGGAACCTGCTCGCGCAGCGTGGTCGCCTGAGGCAGGCAGTACAGGCATATCATGAATCGATCTCGCTAGCAGAGGTGACGGGCGACGAAAGTCAGATCGCCCTTGGCCACAACAATGCGGCGTACCATTCCATCCTGCTCGGTGACCTGGAGGCAGCGCGGGAGCACGTTGAGATCGGGCTCGATCTGGTCGAGGCCAATGATCTCCAGGTGCCGCGCCAGTACCTCTACAGTACACGTGGTGAGCTCGCCCTTGCGGAGGAGCAATGGGACGAGGCGGAAGAGTGGTTCCAACGGGGGATGGCTGAGGCGGAGCGCCAGGGGAACCTCAGCCAGGTCGCCAACTACCAGGCAAACCTGGCCCTGGTCGAGCGCGGGCGCGGCAACCTCGATAGCGCACTTCTCTTGCTTGATTCTGCTCGCGAGGCAGTACAGGAACTGCCGGCGCCACACCTGCAGGTGCAGATCGATCTCTGGCTGACCGAGGTCTACCTCCAGAGCGGCGCGCTCGCCGCCGCTCGTGATGCCCTCAACCGCGCCGGCGCCTACCTCGCATCGCGCGAGCGGGAGGGGCTTCTGGCATGGGCAGCACGCTTGCGCAAGCGTGTGGAACGTGAAGGGTAATCTCTACAAGCGCGTTGTTGCCCGCAACACCGCTCACTTGTATAATCGATTTCATACCCCGTAAAGTCCAACTTCTCCTAACAGTGTCTCACAACGGAGAGTAAACGCTATGCCGCGACCAGGAGCCAGCCGACCCAATCCTCGTTGGGTCTGGCTGCCCTGTCCCCATGCAGCACCATTCATTATTATTTGTTAACGAAACATCGATACCTGTCCAAGGATGAACGCACATGCGAATCGAAGGCGATTATACATTCCACGCTCCGCGGCCAGTGGTCTATGAACTGCTGCAGGACCCGGATGTCCTGGAAAGGGCGATGCCCGGCGCGACGACTCTCACGCAGGTCTCTGATGACGTATACGAGGCACAGGTTGACGTCAAGGTCGGGTCGATTGGCGGTAGCTACAGTGGGACCGTCGAGGTGCGTGACAAGCGCTACCCGGAGCACTTCGTCCTGCTAGTGGAAGGCCAGGGGGCTACCGGCTTTCTAAAAGGGGAAGGCACCATCGATCTCGAGGAGGTGGAAGAGGGCACCCTCATTCGCTATGCAGGACGGACGCAGGTCGGTGGACGCATCGCGCAGGTTGGCCAGCGCATGGTGCAGGCCGTCGCCCGCAAGCTGATCGGACAGGGTCTGCAATCGTTAGAGGAGCAGTTACAGGAGCGCCAGGAAGGAGGTAACAGGGAAATAGAGGTCGAGTGAGGAAATACAGAGACAACGAATTGAATTTTGCCCCTTCTACAGAGTTGTTTGTTACACAGTCATGTTTCATTCACAGCGAGGTGAGAGCTATGCAGGTATCGCTAACTGTCAACGGCAAATCGCATACCCTGGACGTGGAGCCACGCATGCTTCTGGTGGATGTGATTCGCGACAAGCTGGGACTCACGGGTACCAACATTGGCTGCGACACGAGCCAGTGCGGCGCTTGCACGATCCACATGAATGGAAAAGCAGTCAAGTCCTGCACAGTGTTCGGGGTCCAGGCGGATGGCGCAGAGATCACCACCATCGAAGGGCTGGCGAGCAACGGCGAGCTGCACCCGATGCAGGAGGCGTTCTGGGAGATGCATGGTCTCCAGTGCGGTTATTGTACGCCCGGGATGATCATGATGGCGGTCAAGCTGGTGGAAGAGCACGCCAATGGCGAGTTGACGGAGGAGGAGGTCCGGCATGGGCTAGAGGGAAACCTCTGCCGCTGTACGGGCTATCACAATATTGTCAAGGCCGTCCAATACGCGGCCGAGCGTATGTAGGCGGGTCACTGGAAAGGGAGACAAACGAAAGATGGAACGAGTATTTGGGTCAGCTATTAAACGCCGTGAGGACCCGCGGTTGATTGTAGGGGAAGCACAGTTCCTGGACGATGTCCGGTTGCCTGGGATGCTGCACGCCGCCATCTTACGTAGCCCTTACGCGCATGCGCGAATCAAGAGCGTTGATACGAGTAAGGCTGCGGAACTGCCTGGGGTGGTAGGCGTCTTTACCGGCCAGGACTTCGCGGATCTTCCCCCGTTACCCTGTGCCTGGCAGGCGGGGGGAGTTGAGAACCATGTCAACACCCCGCGGGTGCTCGAGATCGACAAGGTGGCCTTCACGGGCGCGGGCGTGGCCGTTGTCGTTGCCGAGGACCGATACACGGCACAGGATGCGCTGTCGCTGATCGAGGTGGAGTATGAGCCACTGCCCGTCGTCGTGGACGCTGAGAAAGCTACCCAGCCGGATGCACCACAGCTTCATGAGAATGCGCCCAACAATATCGTCATGGAGTGGACCGTTGGGAACGAGGAGGGGACCGAGCAAGCACTTGATGAGGCAGATGTGGTGGTCAAACAACGTCTGATCAACCAGCGTCTTGTTCCTACCCCGATTGACATGCGTGGCGCGATCGCACGGTACGACCAGGGAACCGGGGAGTATACGGTCTGGATGACATCGCAGACCCCACATATCATGCGCCTGCTGATGACGGCGTTCGTTTTCCAGATTCCGGAAACGAAGATGCGCGTCATCTCTCCTCATGTCGGCGGAGCGTTCGGTACGAAGATCTTCCTATATCCGGAGTACTGCCTGGTCGCGGCACTCTCTAAAAGAGTTGGTCGCCCCGTGAAATGGATGGAGACACGCGAGGAGAACTACGTTGCGACAACGCATGGTCGCGATCATATTACCTACCTCGAGGTTGGCGCCAACCGTGACGGCACCATTACTGCATTGAAGGCTCAGACCTACGCGAATCTAGGGGGCGTCCTCTCCACGATCGCACCTGGAATACCGACCACCCTCTATGGCAGGATGCTCTCCGGTGCGTATCGAATTCCCCATATCTTCTGCCGCGTCGCCGGGGTCTACACCAACACGGGAATGGTTGATGCATATCGGGGCGCTGGACGGCCGGAGGCAATCTATGCGGTGGAGCGGGCGGTGGACCTGGTTGCGCGCGAGCTAGACCTGGATCCCGTCGAGGTGCGGCGGAAAAACTTCATTCCCCCTGACGCTTTCCCCTACGATCCGGTCGGTATCCTAAAAGGGCTAAAGTATGATAGTGGCGAGTACGAGAAGGCACTCAACCGAGCGCTCGAGATCGTGGATTACCTAGGCTTTCGACGGGAACAGGAGGAGGCTCGCCAACAGGGACGTTATCTCGGTATTGGCCTCTCCTCCTATGTAGAGATCTGTGGCGTCGCACCCTCCTCCTGGATCGGACTCGAGGGTGAGGGATGGGGAGCGGCGATGTGGGAAAGTGCGAATATTCGTGTCCATCTCACGGGCAAGGCTGTTGTGACTATCGGCACGCAGCCGCACGGTCAGGGCCATGAGACGACGAATGCGCAGGTGGTCGCCGACGAATTGGGAATCCCCGTAGAGGATGTGCTTGTACAGCATAGTGATACGCTGGGCACACCTTTCGGCTATGGTACCTATGGGAGTCGCAGTGCAGCCGTCGGAACGGTAGCAGTCTATAAGAGTCTGCAGCGAATCAAGGAGAAGGCAAAGAAAATCGGCGCACACCTGCTTGAGGCAGCCCCCGAAGATGTAGTATATGAGGATGGCAAGGTCTACGTCCGCGGGGCACCAGACCGAGCGAAGACGATCCAGGAGATTGCAGGGGCGGCTGCGCTGGCGTACAACTTGCCTGAGGGCGTGGACCCATTTCTGGATGACACCTCCTATTACGACCCACCAGAGTGCACCTTCCCCTTCGGTACCCACATCTGCGTCGTCGAGGTGGATAAGGATACTGCCCAGGTACACCTCAAACGTTACGTTGCGGTGGACGACGTCGGCCGGGTCATCAATCCAATGATAGTGGACGGTCAGATACATGGCGGCATCGCACAAGGCGTTGCTCAGGCCCTGTGGGAAGGCGCTGTCTACGATGAGGATGGCCAGTTGGTCTCGGGTACGATGATGGACTATGCCGTGCCCAAGTCGAGTTTCCTGCCTTCCTACGAAACCGATCGCACCGTGACCCCAACGCCGGTTAACCCCCTCGGAATCAAGGGAGCAGGCGAAACAGGCACCATTGCGTCGACCCCGGCTGTCGTCAATGCCGTGATGGATGCCCTGGCCCCTCTCGGCATCAAGCATCTCGACATGCCGCTCACGCCACCCAAGATCTTGCAAGCTATCCAGAACGTAAGTGGAGGCAATGGCCATCGGGGGAATGGCATGGACGGTGGTGACAACGATCCCGACTCTTGGGAAGAGAGACAGGCTGAGACGTAAGGACAGAGATACAAGGAGAACACATGTACCCTGCGAAATTCGACTACTACCGCGCCAACAGCTTGGATGAGGCACTATCCTTGCTCCAGCAGCATGGAGAGAATGCGAAGGTGCTGGCAGGTGGGCATAGCCTGATCCCATCGATGAAGTTGCGCCTGTCGCAGCCGCCCGTGCTGATCGACATTGGCCGGGTGGAAGATCTGCGTGGCATCCGCAGCACCGGGGAGAATTCTGCCTGGATCGGTGCGATGACCACCTATGCCGAGATTGCTGCCGACGAGACGCTGCGCAACAATCCCGGCTTTGGGGCTCTCGTGGACGCCTGCTCCCTCATCGGGGATGTTCAGGTACGCAACTGCGGCACTATTGGCGGGAACCTCTCGCACAATGACCCGGCATCCGACCTACCTGGAGTAGCGCTTGCGCTGGATTCCGTGCTCGAGATCGTTGGCCCGGCTGGCGAGAACACGATGCCGGCCAGCGATTTCATCGTCGGCCTCATGGAGACCGCACTTGGCCCGGCCGATATTGTTCGGGCCGTGAACTTCCAGGGGCTACATGGCGCCAGCGCCTATGAGAAGTTCGAGAACTCGGCCAGCGGCTACGCCATCTGTGGCATTGCGGCCTACGTCGATGATGGGCAGGTGCGCGTGGCGGTGAACGGCGCCCTCGATCGCGCCCGCCGCCTGACCCCTGTGGAAGAGGCGCTGGGCAACGCGCGCGACAGCCAGGCCATCGAAGCCGCGGCCGAACGGGCCACAGAGGGGCTGCAGGAGTGGGACTTCATGTCAGACATCCACGCCGACGCCGACTACCGCGCCCATCTCATGAAAGTGCTCACCCGCCGAGCACTCGAGAAAGCCATAACGCGAGCGCGTAATCGTTGAGTGGAGAGCGGGGAGCGCTCCTTCCTACGTGCCGTTCCGCTCCCCGCTCCCCGCTTCCCGCTCCCCGAACCAAAGGTGTTAATCGTGCTCGATTCCATTGATGCCATCCAGGAAGCATTCTTAGCTCACAACTACGTTGCCGATCGGGCGCTGGCGACGACAGTGCTGCTGGCGCTCAAACTACACAAGCCGATCCTGCTGGAGGGCGAGGCGGGTGTCGGCAAGACGCAGGTTGCGAAGACCCTTGCAGAAGTGCTGGATCGCCGCTTGATTCGCCTTCAATGTTACGAGGGTCTTGACGTCAACACGACGATCTACGAGTGGAACTACCAGGGCCAGCTTCTCCAGATCCGGCTGCTTGAGGCAGCCGGCGAGGCTGACGAGGCGGATGCGGTCCACGATGTCTTCGACGAGCGCTTTCTCATCAAGCGCCCCCTGCTCCAGGCGATCGAGGCCGGGGCAGAAGGGAAGCCCCCAGTCTTGTTGATCGATGAATTGGATCGGGCCGATGAGGAGTTTGAAGCCTTTCTGCTCGAGCTTCTTTCCGATTTCCAAATCACCATCCCCGAGGTAGGCACCATCCGTGCGGAGCAGCCTCCGCTCGTCGTTATCACCTCTAACCGCACCCGCGAGATCCATGACGCTCTAAAGCGGCGCTGTCTCTACCAGTGGATCGATTATCCCACGCCAGAAAAAGAGTACGAGATCGTCACTCTCAAGGTGCCGGATGCCTCCGGGCGGCTGAGTCGCGACCTCGTCCAGTTCGTCCAGTCGCTGCGAGAGCTTGATCTCTATAAAGTTCCTGGCGTTGCAGAAACCCTCGACTGGGCCAACGCCCTTGTCGCCCTCGACCAATACGACCTGACTGAACCGATCGTCAACGACACCCTCGGCGTCCTCCTCAAATACCAGGACGACATCGAGCAGGTGCAGGGAGCCGTCGCACAAGCCCTCGTGGAACGGGCAAAGACAGAGTAAACAGATGCATTCCCTGCTCCCCGCTCGCCGCTCCCCGCTCCCCGGATCCCCTTCTTCTGGCAACCTTCTCGCCCATATCCTCCGCTTCGGTCGCCTCTTGCGCCTCATGGGCGTGACGGTGAACCTGAGCCAGATGCTGGAGCTGGTGCGAGCGCTCGAGGTGGTACCGGTCACGAACAAACAGGATTTCTACTACACCGCGCGTGCCGTGCTGGTCACGCAGCATGAGGAGTATCCCCTTTTCGATCAGGCCTTTCAGCTATACTGGCGCGTGCCCGAACCGTTCGGGCTGAGTGACGGACAGTCGAAGGGGAAACCACCCGGCAAGCTCGCACGGTTGCCCGGGTTGCTTTCCGGTATGGTGGCTAGTTCCGAGGATGAAGAGGAGGAGCGCCGGGAGGAACGACCATCGTATAGCGCCCTGGAAGTTCTGCGACGGAAGGATTTTGCTGAGATGACGTGGGAGGAGGTGGAGGCAGCCAAGGCCGCGATGCGGGCCATGCACTGGCCCATCGGTGAGCGGTCGACGCGACGGGTACGCCGGGCATCCCATGGTCACCAACTCGACCTGCGCCGTGTGATGCGGGATAACCTGCGCTTCGGCGGCGAGCCGTTTCTTCTCCGTTGGCAGAAGCGCAAAACCCGCCCCCGACCGCTGGTGGTGCTCTGCGATATCAGTGGCTCGATGGAACGCTACTCGCGGATGTTGCTGCACTTCCTCCACGCTCTCAACCACAAGATGAACAACGTCGAGACCTTTCTCTTCGGTACGCGCCTAACTCGCATTACCCACCACCTGCGCCATAAGGATGTCGATCAGGCGATGGATGAGGTGGGAGAGATCGTGGAGGACTGGTCGGGCGGCACGAAGATCGGAGAGGCGATCAAAACCTTCAACTTCGAGTGGGCGCGGCGCGTACTGGGCCGCGGCGCGGTCGTTCTCATCATCAGCGACGGATGGGATCGAGGGGATGTGGATATGTTGGAGCGCGAGATGGAGCGGCTGCAACGCTCAGCCCACCGCGTCATATGGCTCAACCCCCTCCTTGGCTCGGAGAACTACGAGCCCATCCAGCGCGGCATGGCGGCAGCGTTGCCTTTTGTGGATGACTTCCTCCCCGTCCACAATCTTCGTAGCCTAGAGCAGCTCGCTGAAGCACTGGGCGCGATCACGGAGCGACGACCAGAGCGGAAACAGCGCGTGAAGCGGAGAGCGGAGAGCGGAGAGCGGAAGGATGAAGGATGAATAAGGTTACGACTGAAACTGGACTTATTACGGGAGAAGAGTTGTTCGAGATGGGGGAGATTGGACCATGTGAATTGGTTAAGGGGAAAATCATTCCGACGAGCCCGACTGGAGGTCGACATGGATGGATCGAGTTCAGGCTCGGCGCTCAACTTACGGTCTTCGTTGAGGAGCACCAACTTGGCTATGTTGTCGGGGGTGAAGTGGGTGTCTATACTGGCCGCGATCCCGACACCGTGCGTGGTATGGACGTGGCTTTCTTTTCAGAGGAACAGTTACCTGAGGGCGTACCAACAGGTTTTATCGAAGCCGTCCCGGAGTTGATTGTCGAAGTGATGTCGCCTGGCGATCGGTGGTCGGAGGTACAGGAGAAACTGGAAGAGTACTTCGCCCTCGGGGTGACGTGGGTATGGGTAGTCAGGCCCCAAGATCGAGAGGTATGGCTATTCCATTCCCCAGCCGACGTTCAGAAGCTGGGTGAGGACGATATCCTGAAAGGCGAGGGGATGCTGGAAGGATTCAATCTGCCGGTCAGTGTGCTCTTTGCTTACTGAGAGGTGAGAGTCATGCGAGATATAATGGAGACAATTCAAAGGTGGCGCGAGGAGGGTAAAAGCATTGCCCTGGCAACGGTTGTGAATGCGGAGGGCTCGGCGCCACGGCGGGAGGGTGCGAAGCTGGTCGTCTCCGGTGAGGGCGAGATGGTCGGCTCGGTGAGTGGTGGCTGCGTCGAGAGCGATGTGATCCAGCAGGCGCTTGAGGTGCTGGAAGAGGGCGAGCCCCGTCTGCTTCGCTATGCTATTACGGATGATATGGTCTGGGAAGTGGGACTCGCGTGTGGTGGCACGGTTGAGGTGTTCGTTGAGCCGCTAGTCCGGGGAGCAGGGAGCGGGGAGCGGGGAGCGGAACGGCATGTGGGGGTGTGAGGGTGTGGGGGTGTGGGAGAGTCACAGCCGCCAGCCAACGATTACTCACTGGTTTCTGATATCTGACTACTGACTACTGACCAGAATCTAATGTCATGACACGTGAAGACATTGTATCCGATATCGAGCGGCGTCTCGAGGCGGCGCTCGATGCAAACGAGCTTGTCGCCCAGGCGACGTTGCTGATGGGGCCGGGAGAGACGGGCGCGAAGATGTTGCTTTTCCCGGGTAGTGAGCCCCTCGGTTCGCTAGGTGCCGCAGCGCTGGATGAGCTTGTGCAGCGCGATACAGCGGAGATGATGGCGCAGGCAAAGGGGAAACTCGCGCGGAGCATCTCCTATGAATTGCCGGAGCACTCACAGAGTGCCCGTGTCTTCATCGAGGTGTTCCCGCCACCCCCACATCTGCTCATCTTTGGCGGCGTTCACGTTGCGGTGCCGCTGGTAACCTTTGCTAAGACATTGGGCTACCGTGTCACGATCGCTGATCCCCGCACCACCTTCGCGAGCCGGGAGCGTTTCCCTAATGCGGACGAGATCATTGCGGAATGGCCACAGGAGGCTATCAAGCAGATCCCTATCACCCCCTCCACTTACGTCGTAATCCTGACACACGACCCTAAACTGGACGAACCAGCCTTGAAAGAGGTGCTGGGCAAGGGTGCCGCCTACGTGGGTGCGATCGGTAGCCGCAAGACGCACAGAGAACGCTTTGACCGTATGGCCCGTCACGGCGTCAGCGCTGCCGCCCTCACCGAAGTCTACGCCCCCATTGGCCTCGACCTCAACGCCGAGACCCCCGAAGAGATCGCGCTTGCCATCATGGCCGAGATCGTTGCCGTGCGCCGCGGGGG
>JALZCF010000408.1 GCA_030863245.1 Chloroflexota bacterium | reverse complement strand
GGACTCGAACCCTGAACCCTCGCATTAAAAGTGCGATGCTCTGCCAGTTGAGCTAGCGGGTCTTGCCCGCTAAGCATTGTAACACAGAAGTGCAATCCAACGAAACCGAACGAGCAAATAAAAACGGCGTGAGCAACCAACTCACGCCGCTCGAAGGTCACTACTTGTATCTAGCAGATAACACTCCGAGCGCGTGCGTGAAACAGCGCCGCATGACGTATAGCAAAGGGTTTATTCTCGTATACGTGTTGCATCTGTTTCACCACCATATCCTCTCGTTCACAGCGAGATAGATAATACCATGGGAGGGCGTTATTGTCAAGAATACGGATCCGTCACACTTGCCTCACTTCCTGCGTGATAATCCGTCCAGATGTCCAGATATTTCACAGTTTGTGCCACCGCTTTCTCATCGCCCTGCATCGCATACGCATTGACGAGGTTGCGGAGCATGCGCTCGATCAGGGCGTGGTCGGAGATAGGGCGCAGATAGTCGGGTTGCCAGACAATGCCTCGGTGGGTGAGAAATTGTTGGCAATCGCGGTGTGACATCAGTGCGCCCTCATGAAAGGGATCGATAAAGATTCCCTCCTCCTCGTCACCATAGCGCACGATGAAGTGATGGGGCATCCCGATAGGGTAGAGAGGCGCATCGAGGCGGCGTGCCACGAAGAGGTAGATCATGGAGAGTGTGATAGGGAGGCCCCGGCGCGTCTCGAGCACGGCAGGAAGCAAAGAATTCTCCGGGGCATAGTAATGCTCGATATTGCCCCGGAAGCCTTTGACGTGACTCAACCACTCACGTAGCGCAATGGCATCGCGACGATACCCCAACCTTCCCGGCTCGCTAGGCAGTTGCCCCGCTAACGGTTCTGCCAACGCGTCAAGTTGGGCAACAATACGAGCTGGATCAAGCAGCGGGTCAAGCCAGCGTGCCACAAGGATGGCCGCTACCTCGGCGTCCGGGTTCTGTGCGAGAAGCGCCCATTCCTCCTCCAACAGACGCGCCTCGATACGCTGCGTCAAGCGGGCAGCAAGGTCGGGATTTTCATCCGCAAACGCTCGCAACGCCGGCAGCGCCGTCGCCCCCAGCTCTACCAACGCATCGCCTGCCCGCTCGACGATCACCGGATTACTGTCTTCCAACAGCCGAACCAGTGCTTGAATATCTTTGTTGCTCGTCATATTGTCATTGCTCTTTCAACGGTTGGCACTGTTGCATGTTGCATTCCGCATTCCGCATTCCGCATTCCGCATTCCGCATTCCGCATTCCGCACTCTAATCTGCCTGCAATTTCGTTGCCACTTTCAGCCTGCTTCGCTATACTCCTCTGAAATCACTGTTCCGGACCTGAGTGGCTGAAGTCTAAATGCCTAATTGCTAGAGGAGTGATGCCCTAGTGCTATCACACAAGATAGGCCTTGCCTTCTCGCCTTAGTAGAACAGTCCCGATTCCTTACATGAGAACAGTACTACGTTCTATGTAATATGCAACATGCAACATGCAACAGACCATCTTTAGCTTGATAGGCTCGGCTCAACAGGGAAGAATCTACAAGAAGGACCTGCAGGTATTTTCGTGAATAAATTGCTTGAGCGATACCCGCGCGATGTGACATTGCGGGATGGAAGAAGTGTCACGCTACGTCCGATGGGTGAGGACGATACGGAAAAATTAATACGACTCTTCCGTGATGTGAGTGAGGACGAGTTGCGCAGCATGCGCGACGATGTCACCGATCCAGAGGTGATTCGACGATGGACGAACAACATTGATTTTGAACGCGTGCTACCGATCTTCGCGGAGCACGAAGAGCAGATCATTGGCGAGGTCAGCCTGCACCGGCGTCCCAACATGCCTCACGCGAACATTGGCGAGATGCGTATCTACGTGCGGAACGATTTTCGCCGTCAGGGATTGGGTGGGCAACTGATTGACGACATCGTCGAACTGGCACGCGATCTCGGTTTGGAACAACTGGTAGTGGAACTGCACCTCAACAATGCCCCCATGATCTCGGCTTTCGAGCGACGGGGTTTCGAGCGCGAGGCCATTCTGTCCGTCTATCAGATTGTTGTCATGCGTTACAACCTCGTGCGGCGACCGGGACGCGACGTGCTGGCTATCGACCATGCCGACCAGTTGCCACCCCGCCGCTTCTGGCCCGATCTGATTTTCGATAGGGCCGTGATGGACATTCCCGATATTCTCAACCTGTCGGAATTGCTCGATCGAACCGTCGCGAAGGGTTGGGGCCAGCGCGCCGCGATCTACTACCGGGACGAGGTGGTGACCTATGACCTGCTCCTAGGGGAGGTGCAGCGACTGGCGGGCAGCCTCGCGCGGTTGGGTATCGGCGAGGGGGATCCGGTCATCCTTCACTTGCCGAACACGCCGCAGGCCATTGCGGCGAACTTTGCCGTGCAGCGGCTAGGGGCGCTCAGCGTGCCGACCCCGCCGCAGCTCTCACCGCGCGAATTGGCGTTCATCGCGAAGGAGAGTGGAGCAGTCGCCGCTTTTACGACGGTGGAGTTGCTGGATGAGATCCTCGAAATCCGTGCCGCGACGGAGGGGCGGCTGGGGCCGATTGTGGTTCAGGGAGCGCAGGAGGCTGCGCTTGAGAAACAGCTCTACAGTTATGCCCACCTCGTCGCACGGGGGGAAGCGACCTTTCCGGCCACCCCACGGCGCCGTGCGGAGATTGCTCTCCTTCTTTACACTTCGGCAGATAGCGGACACCCGCGCGGCACGGCACACCGCCTGGATGGACTCTATGCGGTGTTAGAGAGCTTCGGGAGGCATGTGTGGCAGATCAACGAGGAGGATGTGATCGGGTCGCTCTCTCCGCTCGGCTTTGCGCAGGGATTCGTTACCTTCGGCGTGCTGCCCTTCGGCTTCGGCGCGAGCGTGGCGCTTCCCGACGATCCCATGGCGCACCGGGGCGAGGATCTGGTAAAGACCATCCAGAAGCATCGCATCACCTTGCTCACTGCGTGGCCCATTACCTACCGCCAGATGCTCGAGGATGAGAGCCTCGGTCCCTTGGACCTGCCGAGCCTCCGCTTGTGCAGCAGCGGAGGCGAGCCTCTTACCATAGAGACGTACAGGGCGTGGGAGGAGCGTTTCGAGCAGCCGATCTTTGAAGGATTCGGTACCACCGAGATGTTGTATGCGTTCCTATCGAATGCGGTGGGGATGGAACCACGGGCCGGGTCGTTGGGGCGCGTTGTGCCGGGCTACGAGGTGAAAGTGGTCGGGGACATGGGCAACAAACTACATGAGGGAGAGATTGGCTTCCTGACAGTGCGTGGCCCAACCGGCACGCTCTACTGGAACAATATCGAATCGCAGCGCAAGAGCGTGCACAATGGGTGGAACCGCTTGAGTGATTACGCCTACGTTGATTCCGACGGCTACTACTGGTATGTCGCCCGCAGCGACGATCTCATCAAGACGCGCAGCTACCGCATCGACCCAAACGAGGTGGAGCGCGCAATTGGCGAGCATCCGAATGTCAGAGAGGTGGCGGTCATTGGTCTTCCCGACGACATGCGCGGGCAGCGCCCGGTTGCCTATGTGGTTCCGGATGAGCGCGAGGAGCCTGGCGAGCAGCTGCGGCGCTCCATCATGGGTATCCTGCGTGATAGGTTGGCCGAGTACAAGATTCCGGATGAGGTTATTTTCGTCGAATCGCTACCGCGCAATGCTCAGGGCCAACTGATGAGGCGGGTGCTGCGGGATCAGGTTCGGCGACAGATGGCCGAATAAAGGACGATTGATGTCACACGCTCTACTTCTCGATCTCGACGATACCCTCCTCCGCAATAGTATGGAGGATTTCCTGCCACGCTATTTCAGTGCGTTGATGGAGGCGGTCAGCCATTTGGTGCCGCCGCAGGAGTTTCTGCGGGCGCTGCACCATTCCACCCAGCGGATGATGGTCAATACCGATCCGTCGCGCACCAATGCGGAGGTATTCTGGTATGAGTTCGAGCCCATGGTGATGGTGGAACGAGGGGCTATCGAGCCGGTAATCGATCGCTTCTACGAGGAGACCTTTGCCACGCTCGCTGGGGAGGCGGAACCGGTGGAGGGCGCCCAGGCGCTCATCGCAGCCGCGAAGCAGGCAGGGTGGAAGGTGGCTGTCGCGACCAATCCAGTCTTCCCCCTGCGAGCGATCCAACATCGGATCGAGTGGGCGGGGCTGGACGAGTCGCAGTTCGACTTCATCACCTCGTACGAGAATATGACCTGTACCAAGCCCCACCCGGAGTACTTCGCGCAGATTGCCGATGCCTTAGGCGTGCCATATGAGGCATGTGTGATGGTAGGCAATCACCTCTCCAACGATATCGTTGGCGCCGCCGAATTGGGCATGCAGACCTTTTGGGTCACAACGGCTGCCATCGACGATGCGGATGTGACCCCGGACGCGCAAGGCTCGCTTGATGATCTACGTCAGTGGCTGTTCGGTCCGTAGTCAGGATCCTCGAAGTCGGCAGGGCGCCACTCGTCTTCCCACTCGTCTGGATGGATATCGTCCGCCATCTCGGCATCCACGTCGTCATCCGCCAGCGCCCGCTTTGGATTTGGGGGAGGATAATTCTCCTCCACCTCCTCCGGCTTCATCTTCTCGCTCTCGGATGCGTGCCCAGGCGCGCTGTCATAATCTTCTTGGCGGGTCATCAATATTCTCCTGTCTAGCTCAAACGGAGTCTCTATAGGGAATCAGCATCCCTTATGCCAAAGCCGCGGAGCCACAGTGACAGTATAGAGCAGACCACGAAGGTGACCGCCCCCATTCAATCGCAGACTCCCCCTGCGCATCATACACTACCCAACATGCAACACGAGAGAGGATGACCGTGACAGACAACATTTCTGCAGAAGATGCGGATCGGTTGGCGGAACTGCTTAACCAGATCTGTTCCGTCACACTCGAGGCATTGCTGGCAGGGGAACTGAGGAGGCGGCTGGAGGTGGCCGCGTCATTACGCGAGTTCCATAGCCAGTTCGATGAGGATTCCGCGGTGGCGCCCTTCGTCATGGTTCTGGTGGGGTGGCTGGAGGGGGAGCGACCGAGCCGGAGTACAGTGCGCTCGCTAGAAGGGCCGTTCCGACGAGCATTGCAGACGATGCTGCAGCAGGTGCCTGAGAGGGGAGAGGCGAAGAA
>JALZCF010000388.1 GCA_030863245.1 Chloroflexota bacterium | reverse complement strand
GGACTCGACGCGGTGTGGGCGGACGATTTCCATCACCAGATCCGGCGCGCGCTGGCAGGCGATTTTGAGGGCTACTATGCCAACTACACCGGCTCGGTAGAGGACCTCGCACGCACCATCAAGCGCGGATGGTTCTATGAGGGACAGATCTACCAGGGTACGGGCGAGCCGCGCGGTACCCTCTGTGGGGATATTCGCCTGCCCGCCTTCATCCACTGTATCCAGAACCATGACCAGGTCGGCAACCGCGCCACCGGCGCGCGGCTCAACCACGAGATCCCGCTTGCTGCCTACCGCGCCGCCTCCGCGCTGCTGCTCCTCGGCCCGTTCACGCCGTTACTCTTCATGGGCCAGGAGTGGGCCGCCTCCTCCCCCTTCCTCTACTTCACCGACCACAACGAGGAACTGGGTCGTCTGGTGACCGAGGGGCGCCGCGCCGAGTTCGCCAGCTTCTCTGCCTTCGCCGACGAGGCAAAGCGGGCCCAGATCCCGGACCCCCAGGCAGAGACCACCTTCCTGCGTTCCAAGCTCAACTGGGAGGAGCGTGACCAGGAGCCCCACGCCTCCATCCTCCACCTCTACCAGCAACTCCTTTCCTTACGTCAAAGCCACCCCGCCCTGCGCGAGCGCAGCCGCGAATCGGTGGATGTACTGGCCCTGAACGACAACGCCCTCGCAATGCGCCGGGCGGATGGGCAAAAAACACTCCTGCTCGTCGTCAACCTGCGCGACACCCTACGGCTCGCCCTGGATGCCCTTGAACTGCCTTCCAGCTACAACTGGAACACCCTACTCTCCACCGAGGAACAACGCTTCGGCGGCGAGGGAGGCGCGGCGCTGGAACAGGGTATCCTGACGATGGAAGGCCCCGGAGCGATCGTTTTGGAGGCGACCCTATAGAGCCGAACCAAATCCAACACCCCCACCCCCCCTTGTCCACGAAGGCGGACAATCGGCCGCAGGCCTCCCTGCCGCGATTTCAATCGCAACCCTCCCCCAATCGCAACCCCACCAGGCCACAACCCCCACCGCACCCTCAATCGGCTACACCACCCATCACTGGTGGCGTCGGTGTTGCTTATCCCTATTCCAGGAATGCGCGGTGAGCGTCTACTATCTCCCTTGACCTCATGAACGATAACGAATCGCCGGTGCCTTGGCACTTGATGGAAAAACAACAGTTCGTTGACGCTCCTACCCCGCCATCCTATAATGGCGTATTGGAGGAATAAGTACATGGCGAACCCCTTAGCTGCAATCGAGAAGCAGTTTGAAAGATTTATCGAGCGCCCTCTCATGCGCCTCTTCGGCGCCCGACTGGAGCCTGCCGATATTGCGAAGCATCTAGCCCGGGAGATGGAGGACGAGCGTCATCTCTTTTCTGGCAAGCTAGTTGGTCCGAATTACTACGAAGTCAAGCTTTCCCCTGAAGACGCGGAGGGGTTCGAGAGCTACAAGGGAACGCTACGGCAGGATCTGTCAGATTATCTGATCGATCTGGCACAACGACGTGGGATTACCCTGTTGGGGCGACCGGAAATAGTATTCGTTGAAACGGCCGGCATGGGGCGCGGCGATGTGGAGGTGCGGGCGCGGTTGGTGGATCGGAGTGCGGAGGGGCACACTCGGCAATTCACCCAACCGTTGCAGGCTATTGAGTTGGAGACCTCGCAAGAGGTTAGCTCCTCGGCGTGGCTGGAATTACCGGATCGCACCGTTGCCTTGAACCAGCCCTACCTGACACTGGGGCGTAGTATCGACAACGATATCATCTTAGAAGGAGACGACGTCAGTCGCCACCATGCGGAGATCAAGCTAAGGGGTAGGCACTACGTGTTGACTGACCTCGACAGCGCCAACGGCACGCGCGTCAATGGAAAGCGCATCACAGAGTGTGTCCTTCAGAACGGTGATGAGGTCTGCCTGGCAGCGGTTTGTATGACTTTCAAGACGGCGGGCGCATGGCGATAGAGTCCATCTCCACGACGTTGCTCCTCTTTCTTCTTCGCCTCCTCCTGCTCCTGCTCCTCTACGGCTTTCTGGGTATCCTTGCCTGGTTGGTATGGCGTGATCTGAAGCGAGGGAGCGCTGTTACGCAGGAGGCCACTAGGGAACCACAGGGCATCCAGCTAACGGTGGTCGAGTCGGGGGATAGTGGCTACGCGGAGGGTCACCAGTTCTCGCTCCAGACCGTCAACACCATCGGCCGCGATTTAAGCAACGATATCATCATCTCGGATACCTACACCTCGACTCGCCACGCCCGTATCGATCGTCAAGGCGATGGGCGCTTCTGGCTGGTCGATCTCGACAGCCGGAATGGTACCTTGCTCAACGGGCAACTCGTCCGCCCTAACGTTCCGGTTCCCCTCGACCCGGGTGATGTCATCCGCATCGGCACGGTGGAACTGAAGATGGCGTGAGGGGTAGAAGTTTACAGTTCCTGGAAGAAGCAGCTTCGTGCACCGGTGTGGCATGCAGGTCCAGCCGGATCGACTTGTAGTAAGAGGGTGTCTCCGTCACAGTCGTAGTGAATCGAGCGAACTCGCATCACATTGCCGCTTGTTGCGCCTTTGTGCCAGATCTCTTGCCGCGAGCGACTCCAGAAAACTGCCTCCCCACGCTCCTTGGTGAAGTGTAGTGCCTCCTCGTTCATCCAGGCCATCATCAGCACGGTGCCGTCGTCTGCATCTTGCAGGATGGCGGGGATGAGGCCTTGATTGTTCCACTTGAGAGTTCGGAATGCGGAATGCGGATTAGCGGTTCCCTTGTCTTGGTGCGTGTCGCTCATGCGTTCCTCAGGGTTAAAAGTAGCCTTCCGGTCCGTCCCAACCATAGCGTGAGAAGTCGACTCGGTCGTTTTCGTCGAACTGGACTCCTTCTTCCTCGAGGAGTTGCCGCTGTTTTGCGGCCGAGTGGCGCTGGTTGGAGTTGGAGATGCGCCCCTCCGCGTTGATGACGCGCCACCATGGTACTACTCTCGCCTCCTCGTCGCTCAGCGCCGCTAGTGCGTACCCTACGGCCCGCGCGCCTCGGACGGTGCCGGAAATTAGGATGGAGACCTGCCCGTAGGTTGTGACCTCGCCGTGGGGGATCTGTTTCACCATGTCGATGGCGCGTTGGAAGAAGGTTGGTTGGTTGTTTGGCATGATTGGGATTAGAGTCTGATAGGAATCCCCAGTTCACGGAGATAGGACTTGACATCTCTGATCGTTAGCTGTCTGTAGTGGAAGAGCGTGGCAGCGAGGGCGGCGTCTGCACCGCCTTCTGTGAGGGCCTGAGCGAAGTGCTCGACATGGCCCGCGCCGCCGGAGGCGATGACGGGGATGGTGACCGCATCGGCAATGGTCCGGGTGAGGGCAAGGTCGTAGCCTTCCGTGGTGCCGTCCCCATCCATCGAGGTTAGAAGAATCTCGCCCGCGCCGCGCCCCTCGGCCTCGCGTGCCCACTCGACGGCGTCCCGTCCCGTTGGGACGCGGCCGCCTGCGACGTACACTTCCCAGCTACCGCCATCCACGCGCCGCTTTGCGTCGATGGCGACGACGATACACTGGGAGCCGAAGCGTTGCGCGCCCTGGGTAATGACCTCGGGGTTGCGCACGGCCGCGGAGTTGACGGAGATCTTGTCCGCGCCTGCCAGGAGCATCGCTCGCATGTCCTCCACGGTGGAGATACCGCCGCCGACCGTGAAGGGGATGAACACTTGGTCTGCGACTGCACGCACGACCTCGCGCATCGTCTTGCGCCCTTCGTGGGTCGCGGAGATGTCTAGAAAGACCAATTCGTCTGCTCCTGCCTGGTCATAGACTCTTGCCTGCTCGACCGGATCGCCCGCGTCGCGCAGCTCCACGAAGTTCACGCCCTTGACCACGCGTCCCTCAGCCACGTCGAGGCAGGGGATGATTCTTTTTGCTAGCATGATTGACTATGGTCCTTCTGTTGGGTCGAGACTGTTGCATGTTGCATGTTGCATAGATCCGTGACGTAGTACGCGGTGTGTTTTAGCCACTTGCAGTCGGAGCAGAGATTGTTGGTCGTGAATGGAGTGGAGTAGTGAAGCTCATTCGGGTGCTTGTTCGGCTAGGGAATCGAGTGCCTCGCGAAGGGTGAATTTTCCTTCGTAGAGTGCGCGGCCGATGATGACGCCCTCGACGCCGTAAGGTTCGATCCAGCGAACCTGGAGCAGGTGATCGAGGGAGCCGACGCCGCCGGAGGCGATGACGTGGAGGCTACTCTTCTGGGCCAGTTCTCCTGTTTTGGCGATGTTCGCTCCTCGCTGCGTGCCATCGCGTGTGATGTCTGTGTACACGATGCGTTTGATCCCTGCCTCCTTCATCTGCTCGGCAAGCGCGAGCGCCGTTACCGTGCTCGTCTCCTGCCAGCCTTCGACGGCCACGTGGCCCTCACGGGCGTCGATGCCGACCACGATACGCTCCGCACCGTGTTTGTCGATAGCCGCCTGGACCAATTCTGCTTCTCGCAGGGCGATGGTGCCCAGAATGACACGCGTGACGCCCCAGTCGAGCGCTGCGTCAATGTCCTCCATCGTGCGTAGGCCGCCACCGAACTGGACAGGGATGTCGCGCTCCGCCATCGCGGACACGATACGTCGTACCGCTATTGGGCTCTCGCTCTCCTCACCCAGAGCGCCGTCCAGGTTCACCACGTGCAGCCACTCTGCCCCTTGATCCGCCCAGTGCAGGGCTGTCGCGACCGGATCCTCCGAAAAAACGGTTTCCTGTTGGGGATCACCCTGGTAGAGGCGCACGCAGCGTCCGTGGCGTAAGTCAATTGCGGGGAAGATGATCATGGTATTCTTCAGTAATCAGTGGTCAGTAGTCAGAAAGCAGCCAACGGAGACCTGAGTGTCAATGTTGGCAAACCGGCCTTCAATAGATGAACCAGATGAGGAAGAGGGCGCCTAGGATCGAGATTGCGCCCCAGATGCGGGCGCGCCGGCGTGCCGCGTCGTCGATCGGCGGGTGGTGGTTGGGCAGGAAGATGAATGGAAAGCGTGAGATGATGATGAACCATCTAGGTAACAGGAGCCCCAGGAAACCCAACAGGATGAGGACGATGATCGCCAGGGCGGTGTATGGGTCATTCTGAATCATCACTACCACTTCAACTCTGCTAGGAGGGCATCACCCAGTGTGATGAAACCAATTTTCTCGTAGACGCGCGCGGCGGGTACATTGTCGCGCCGGTAGAAGAGATAAGGCTCTTTGCCCTCCGGGAGGAGTGCCGCACAGAGATGGGCGGTGGCAGCTGTTGCGTAGCCGTGACCACGATAGGCAGGATGCGTGACGACACCACCAATCACCGCCATCTCGTTCCCCTCTGCGCTGGTTTGAGCCGATGCAACCACCTTGCCGTCCAGGGTCTCCGCGAGAAAAATGCGCCGCCATTCGTCCATGAGGGCGCTTCGAAGCGCGCGGCGTCGAGCTTCATAACCCAACTGGTTGAACTGGTCCGGTGCAGCGACATGGACAGCAGTAACGAGCTCAAGATCATCCAGCGTGGCCTGTCGTGCCCTTCCCGGAGATGCATGAAGCGTCGAGGGATTGAACCTCTCCTCGGGTAACCTCGCGACGATGCTCCGCTCGTACCGCTTGATGCCGCCTTCCGTCAATCGATCGAGCACCGGCCATACGGTTCGCTCCATTCCGGTCGTAAAGCGGATCCGGGGCTCCCTATTTTGAATCGCTTCGACGAGCCCCGGCACAACTGCATCGTCAACGTAGCTCCACTGCGCGCTGATGCCGTATACCATTAGGTACCCTACCAGCTCGCCGCCACGAAACCATCCTGAGTACCGAAGCCGTGCATCACCCCACCCCAGATGATCCAGATCAGGAATCGCAAACAGATGTGCTTCCGGCTCCGGTTCCCAGAAGGCGCGAAGCAGTGCCTCGTCCTGCGAGCCGAGCTCCCGTGAGACAAGAGAATCGCCCATCTGCTTCACCCGATACCTGCCCAACGCGCAAAGTTGCCAAGCATCGTGAGGCCCGTGCGCTGCGATTTCTCTGGGTGGAACTGGATGCCGATGATGTTATCACGCCCGCAGATGGAGGGGAAGGGTTCCCCGTATTCGGTGGTTGCTAGAATAAGCGATGGATCAGTGGGCACAGGGTGGTACGAGTGGACGAAGTAGGCATAGTCGCCGGGCTCAATACTGTCAAAGATAGGGTGCTCCGCCAGCGGGAACACCTGGTTCCACCCGATGTGCGGCAC
>JALZCF010000357.1 GCA_030863245.1 Chloroflexota bacterium | reverse complement strand
CCACAATCTTGTTTCGTTTGCCGCCGTAATCCAGGCTGCTCGCCACCGCACTCACTCCGGCTGAGACCGATGTCATCACCGCTACCTCATCTGGCAAGGCATTGATCAGCCGCGCGAAAGCACTTCGCGCGGCCTCCCCGCACTCTACCCAATAGTCCCACGGCGACCCCTTCTCATTCCAATCCCTCAAGTATCGCTCATAAGCCTCCCTCACCTCCATCGAGAGAGCTCCCTGTGAACAACTATTGATGTAGACCTTCTGCTCAAAGATCGGAAATTGCGAGCGCCAGTAATCGGCGCCAGGAAGTAGCGGCATAACTAGCTCCTTCAGAGAGACTTGAGATTCGAGACCAAAGACCGGCACCTAGTGGACACCGAGCAACTCCTCACAAATCACTGATCGCTGTCGTTATCGTCCCAAGTAGGCGCGTCGCAGGTGCTCATTGTCGAGGAGGCTGGTTGCCCTATCGGTGAGAACGACACGACCTGTCTGGAGAACGTAGCCACGGGGGGCGATGGAGAGGGCCATGTTAGCATTCTGTTCGACCATGAAGATGGTGACGCCCTGCCGGTTGATTGCCTGGATCGTCTGAAAGTTCTGCTCGACGAGGAGCGGCGCAAGACCCATCGAGGGTTCGTCCATCAGAATAAGCTTGGGCCGGCTCATCAGCGCGCGTCCAAATGCGAGCATCTGCTGCTCGCCCCCGCTGAGCGTGCCGCCTGCCTGCTGGAGCCGCTCGCGCAGCCGCGGGAAGAGGGCTAACACTCGCTCCAGATCCTCCTGCACTCCCGCCTCATCCTGCCGTAAGTAGGCCCCCATCAGCAGATTCTCAAGCACCGACATCGTTCCGAAGATGCGACGATTTTCCGGTACCACCGCCATCCCATGCTCCACGCGGTAGCTGGTTGACCTGCCATTCACCCGCTCACTTCTGAAGATGACGTCCCCGCTAGTCGGCCTCACCAATCCCAGGATCGTCTTCAACGTCGTCGATTTCCCCGACGCGTTCCCCCCCAACAGACAGACGATCTCCCCCTCGTGCACCTCGATGTTCACATCCTTCAAGATGTGAATCGCGCCATAGTGCGTGTTGATATCGCGCAGTTGGAGAAGCGGTTCAGGCATGCTTCCGTCCCAAGTATGCCTCGATCACCTGCTCGTCGGTCGCGACCTCCTCGAAGGTCCCCTCCGCAATCTTCTTGCCATAGTCAAGGGTAATGACCCGATCGGAGATGCCCTCGACGAGGTGCATGTCATGCTCGATGACGAGGATGGTGTAGCCCCCGCGTGCGCGGAGCTCACCGATGAGTTCGGTAAGCTCTTCCGTCTCGTGAGGGTTCATGCCCGCCGCCGGTTCGTCCAGGAGTAACATCTTGGGCTCGGTAGCCATCGCACGGGCGATCTCGAGTCGACGCCGGTTGGCGTAAGAGAGGCTGTAAGCTGGTTGGTCGTAGCGATACCCTTGGAGCCGGGTGCCGAAGAAGGCTAACTTCTCCTCGGCCATCTGCTGGATGCGCGCCTCCTCGCGACGGAAAGCGGGCGTGCGCAGGACGATCTGCCAGAGCGAGGCCTTCGTGCGTGGGTACGCCGCTGCCATCACGTTTTCGATCACGCTCATGTTGAGGAAGAGGCGCAGTGATTGGAAGGTGCGCGCGAGCCCACGATGTGTCACCTCATCCGCTGAGAGGCCGACAAGGCTCCTGCCATCGAAGAGGATGTCACCCCTTGTGGGTTGATAGATCCCCGTAATAAGATTCATTACTGTCGTCTTCCCCGCACCGTTGGGGCCGATCAGACTCACAATCTCCCCCTCGTCAACATGGAAGGAGAGGTTATTCACAGCCAGCAGGCCGCCGAATTGTTTGGAGAGGTTCTGAACTTCAAGCAGGGGCATGAGGCATTGTACTCTTTTTGGATGGGTACCTTCGACTACTGTCCCATTGTACCGGAATTCCGGCAATTTGCCACGACCCAGTATTACCCGTTTGGCTGAACTGGTGACGGTTGACTTCCGCTTGGTACCTATAACGCCGGTGGAGAAGGGGATCCTACCGTTTGTCGTACCTGTCTGCTACAATTGTTAGGGTGAAGGTAAAAGCTAGATGCAGGTAGATATGAGTGATGAATTCATCAATGAGATTACAACGGGGGCGCCGCCGTATCATGCCTACTTTGAGCATCCGGATGGTTGTTGGTACATGGTGTGGATGACGCGGACCTTCCCGAAGACCTCGAGAGGGCACCCATGGCATGTGCACATGCGCTGGAATAAGTGGGGTGGCGCCAAACCGTGGCGCGGCGGACGCTGGTGGGAGCGACTATGGGGTAGGGCGAATCGGGATTTCCACGACCCAAATGAAGCGGTGAACGAGTTCTACTTCAATCGCTATCTTCCTCGCCTCGAGAACGGTTACCGACTGATCGAGGGGCACCTCGCCCCCGGCTGGCCAATGACCCCGGAACAGGCCGAGCTCCTCGCGCACGCGGCCTAAGAGGGCAGTCTGTTGCATATTGCATGTGCACGAAGTGCATGTGCTTCGCACAGCTGCGCGCATGTGCGTCGCACACATGTTAACGGATTGCGTCGCATGTGTTGCGTACTGCGGGGTCCGTGTGACGTCTACGCTTTGCGCTTGCGTATCGCCTACCTCCTCTACGCAACATGTAACAGCATCACCTCACTAAACTCAGTGCCTCCCAACGCGCTTGTATACCTGCAGCGGGCTCCCCCAGTGACTCGGTAGCTCGGCGACAGGACGATAGTGGGTTGGAAAGCGGGGATCGAGGGTGATCGGGCCCAGTGCCCAGTCGAAAGCAGAGTGGTAGAGCAGATAGTCCGGCTCGACTTGCCAGAAGTTTGTAGCGAAGTCGAGCCGGTTTGCGTTTTCGGTGAAGTCAGGCATGGTGAGGCCGGCGAGATCCACGATGTGATGATCGGTGAAGTAACCGAGGTAGCCGATCTCAATAGAGGCTACGTTGCTGTTAGATGGAGCATGCTCGTTGAGCCAACTCGCCGCGTTATGATAGGTGGACGCGCGTGGGTCACCTGTGTACTTCTCGATACCCTGTACTCCAATCTGTAGGGACGTACCGAGGAAGAGCAGCGCCAGCAGCAGCCCGAGTCCTCGGAACCATGCTTCTTGTCGGACAAGTAGGGTGCTTAAGCCCAAAGTAACAAACAATTGCAGGATGAAGAGCACGGGGAGCGTGTACCACCAATAGCCCGGTGCGCCAAGGAGAGCGTAGGCAAGTAGGAACACCGCGAGCCACGCGGCAAAGAGCAACATCGGGCGCGTGTGCCGCACGGTGCGGAGCATGCCGAGAGCAACCAAGGGCCAAACGAGCGAGAGGGTGGTAGAGAGGCCGTAGGAGGCTATATAGGGGGGCAGCCACTCGCGCAGGAGCCGCTCGATGAACGAGTTGCCAGGCCATCCATCGCCCTGCCCCAGCTTCGCTATGGCACTATTGGGAAGCAGGCTGCCAAACTTGGGCAAGGCATAGGCGGCCCAGAGCAAGAGCGGGAGGGTTGCACCCAAGAGGAAGCGCGGCGCCTGCTCGCGCCATTCCTCACGATGACGCCAGAGTAGCCACCCTGCTGTCAGCGGCACCACGCCGATACCCTCCGGTCGCACGAGGAATAGCGAGGCAGAAACTGCACCGCTCAAGAAGGCGTGGCCCCGGGCTGCGAGCCAGATCGTGAGGGTTAGCCCAAAAAGGAGCATGGACATCTCCATCCCGAGGGCAATGAACCACCAGCCACCCTGGAGTAAGGCAGCGAGTGCGAGAAGCATCCCCTCTACCTGCGTCAGTCCAAAGCCGCGATGACCCAAAAAGAGAAGCCATGCCGTCGCGATCCAGCACACCGTGCTCCATGCCACAGCGAGATGCTCAAGCGGTATCGTAGGCAACAACCGGGCTAACCCTGCCATGAACAGGGCGAAGAGCGGCGCAGTGGTGCCCAACGTCTCTGACCCCCCGTTATAGCGCCAGCCCTCACCCGCTGCCAGGGACTTAGCGTAGGTCAGCGTGATATAGGTGTCATCGTTGCGCTCCCCTAGATTATGCGAGGCGCCCCAGAGCGCAAACAGCGAGGCAGCCATCACGCACGTAGCTAGAAGGATCGACAAGAGAGTGACGTTGCTCCTGATCAGTCCTGGATTCCGCTCATGGACGATTGTCAGAGAAGGATTGCCCATATAAAAGTACTCAACGGCCCACTGCCGTTATCCTCTCCAATGCCCGCTCGTACTGAAACACACTGACCTCCCGGTTAGAAGGTCATCTTGTAGAGCATATAGTAGATCACCCAGCCGCTTCCCGCGACGAAGAGCCAGATGGGTAAGGTGACGCGTGCGACTCTGCGATGGGTGCGGAAGTTGCGTGACCGAAGTGCGAGGTAGAGCAGGTAGAGCGCCAGGGGGCCGACGGCGATGGCCAGGATAATGTGAGGGGCTAGGATGGCGAGGTAGAGGGCGCGCCACGCTCCTTCACCCTCGAAGGGCTTAGAGCCGAACATGGCCCAGCGCGTTACGTAGGCAACAAGGAAGAGGCCGGCGAAGAGCGTCGCCGCGATCATGGTGTACTGGTGCCACTTGATCTTCTTCCGCCACCGAATGAAATACCATCCCAATAGGAGGCTGAGCCCGCTGAGGACGATAAAGGTAGTACTCGCTGCAGTCAACTGTTCAAGGGTCATAGTTGTGTTTGAATTACGTTTTACGCTTTGCGACGAATGATAGCTGGAATGGCGCAAAGTTCAAGGGCCCTCGTTCCCGTTCTCCTCCGGCCACGGCTCCTGCACCAGTATGCCCGTGCGATGGAAGAGGAAGAACAGTAGTGCGCTGGTAAGGGTGGCACCGACCAGGGCACCGGTGAAGATCGATGCCTCGCTGAGGAAGTTGTCTCCTGCCCACGCGCCGGCTGTACTCACGAGCATGACGAGGAGGATAGTGAGGAGGGGAAAGCGCCCGTCGGGGAAGAGCTGCGCTATCATGGCCGTCATGACAAACGAGGCGGCAACGTAGCCGAGTAGGGCTAGCAAGTTACTTCTCTAACGGTTTACTCAACGATAGCCGTTCCGTTTCGAAACCGTGGGCGCGATAGAGCGAGAGGGCAGCTTGATTGTGAGCGGCCACCGTGAGACCCAGCTCCGTATCGCCCCGGGCCCGGCTGGCCTGCTCGGCTGCCTCGAGTAGCGCCGTGGCGACACCCTGCCCGCGGGCCTCCGCCTCGACGTAGAGATCGTAGATGTAGCCACGTGACCGTCCCGTGTAGGGATCGCGCGTCTCGCCGAGCCATACCTGCCCGATATTTGGTCGGTTCGGTAGATCGGCTATCAGGATCACATTCTCGCCCTGCGCCAGAAGCACCTCCACCACCCGCTCAACATTCGGCGCGATCTCCTCCGTTGTGACACGCTCTCGAAGGTAGGTGGGCAGGTCATTCCACGAGGTCTCGACAACGCGCTCGAGAAAGCGCCCGCGTTCGCCACGGTGCATCGGGCGGATGGTAACGTTCATAGCGCAATGGGAGTGTCAGGCGTCATGGAAGCGAGGCTCTAGAAATCTTTGCCAAGCAGCCGCTGCGGCCGCCTCGTACACCTGACGGATAGCAACGTCGTGCTGCTGGGCGGCGTGGTGGCAGGCGTCAAACTCGGGGACGGCGGCGACAATCTCCTCTTCGAGGATCTTGAGCTTGACGGGAATCGAGCCAAACGGGGTTTCGACCTGCTCCATGCGGCGCTCGGCCACATAGCCACGAATATCGTGGATCCGCATACCGAAGGTGGTGGTCGTGCGCAGGATGATCTGCGCGAGTTGGACCTCCCGGGCTTTCGGCACCAATACCGAAAGCTTGACCCCCGGGCGATTCTTTTTCATCTGGATCGGTGTCCACCAGACGTCTCGGGCACCGTGGTCAAAGAGCGTGGTGGCGACGGAGGCGTAGAACTCGGGGTTCATATCGTCGATGTTGGTTTCGATCAGCGTCGACAGGGCACGATGGGGCGCATCGCCCTCTGCATCGCTGGACGTGTAGGGCGCCGTTCGGGGCGGTTGGGATGGCTCGCCTAGCCAGAGTCTTGCGACGTTTGGCCACTCAAATTCCTTGAACCCTGCTCCGAGCGCCACCTTTCGTAGGCGCATCTCCGGCTGTTGCCAGCGCTCACCGACAAAGTGCGCGACGAGGGCGGCGCCGGTAGGTGTGACCAGCTCGCCAGGGCCGGGCGCGGGCCTGATGGGCGCGCCCGCTTGTGCCAGTAACTCCAGGGTGGCGGGTGCGGGAAGAGGGAGCTTGCCATGCTGGCTGTTGACGAAACCGGAGCCCATCGGAAGCGCGCCAGCGTAGAGCGTCGTCAACTCCAACGCATGTACTCCTGCACAAACGCCCACAATGTCGATGATGGAGTCCAGCGCGCCGACCTCGTGGAAGTGGATCGACTCCGGGTCGGTGCCGTGTACCGCCGCCTCCGCCTCGCCCAGACGGGTGAAGACGGCCAGCGCATCGTGGGTGACGGACTCGGGCAACTGGCTATCTTCCAGCAGCGAGCGGATATCATTCAAGCGGCGATGCGGCTGTCCCGCCTCGCTCGCTTGAACGTCCACCAGGATCGCGCGCAGCGGCCCCCTCATCACTTCGTGACGCTCTACCGACCAGGCGTCGTGGGCGGAGTCCGTGGGCCAGTTGAGCAAGTGTATCGTCTCGCGTAGCGCCTCGATCGGCCAGCCGGCATCGAGGAGGCAGCCCAGGAACATGTTGCCGGAGATACCGGAGGGGGTGTCGAGGTAGGCGATCGTCATACGACCTCTACCCTTGGCTGACCGAAGATCCCTTGCGGCCGATAGGTCATCAACAGGACGAGGATAGCGCCAAAGAAGAGCAGGCGGGTGATGCTCGGCTCGGCCGCGAGGCGCGTCTCCCAGACAAAGGCTAGGAGATAGAGCGTGGGCACCAGCAGCACGAAGCGTCTCATGCCTTGCCGCATACGGCTCGTGACCATCAGCAGGCCGACCACGACGACGAAGGCGACGTTGCCGACTAGGACGCTGTTCCGCGGGAAAATCAGCCAGGATTGTACCGAACGTCCGAGTAGCGAGGGAGCGGGGACAGCGGGCGGGCCAAGAAATTGTGGCAAGAGGGCGTCGGCCATGATGGCGATGACCAAGCCGAAGAGAATGACCGCACCTAGCAGTGCCACTCCGTGCCAGCGCGGTCGGAACAGTACCAGCGAGCCAACGACGAGAGCGCCGTAGAAGAGAAGGCGGGCGGTCTCCGCGCCACGCAGCAGCTCGGGAATGACGGCCAGCAGGATAGCGCCCGCAATCGCGCCTCGCAGGCTCCCCACACCGCCCAGCACGATCATCGCATAGAGGGTGATGAGCAGGACGAGATCGAAGTTCGAGGGGAAAACAGCGGTCTGCCAGGCCGCGAAGATGCTCCCACCCAGGCCGGCGATGGCCGCTCCGATGGCGAAGGCCATCAGCTTCATGCGCCGTACCGGGATACCCATGGCCGCTGCAGCAAGGGGATCTTCTCGGAGGGCACGCCAGGCCCGACCCACACGAGATTCGTTGATGTGGTAGAGTGCCAGGAGGACGAGCGTCAGTGAGAAGAGCAGCAGGTAAAGATAATCCGTCACGCTGGTGAACTGAAAGCCGAGGAGGTGGATGCGGTCAAGGTTAGTGATGCCGTTCGGGCCGCCCGTGATGTTGACCGCCTCCTCGCTCCAGGGCAACCCCACCCGGTCCATGCTCAACGCCAACAGGACGAAGATCTGTGCAAATCCCAACGTGGCGATGGCCAGATAATCGCCCGTTAGCCGAAGCGAGACGGAGCCCAATAGGAGACCGAACAGGGCGGTCAGAACGATGATGAGGGGGACGGTGAGCAAGGAAGGTAGGTGGATGCCGAACTGCTCGGAAGAGAGCAACGCGTACCCATAGCCGCCGATACCGAAGAAGGCTACGTACCCGAGGTCAAGCAGCCCGGCATACCCGACCACCACGTTCAACCCAAGGGCGAGCAGCCCGAAGAGGCAGATGTTCCCCAGAACGCGGATCACATACTGATTGCTCGTCACCATGGGTACAAGAGCCGCGAGCAGGACCAGCAATCCCAGCAGGAGCAGAGGTGGAAGATGGCGCAACCG
>JALZCF010000354.1 GCA_030863245.1 Chloroflexota bacterium | reverse complement strand
GTTCAAAGTCGAAGACAGTGAGCAAGGCTTGTCCGGCTGGCATGATCTCGTTGGGGTACCAGAGACTAGCGAGACGGCCATCCTTCTGTAACAAGAGTGTCTCGTCGGGCCCATGTAGCCGCAATGAAACCGAGAGATCGCGCGGGGTGGGCGCCGTGCTCTCCCACGCCAACCATAGCTGGCGGCGGTCGGGTGCGGGAGCAACGATCGTGTATCCCTGCAACGCCAGTTGGTTCCCGAACAATTCATTCCTTGCCTGGAGCGGTGGAAAGCTAGGCGGAGCATGCTGCGGCGCGATGCGCACGAGGATGCCCCAGGGAGTCAAATGGTAGCCCTCGGGCAACTCGGTGCCCCAATCCAGAAGTGGACCGGCCAGGTAGATCGGCCGAGCACCTTCGCTGAGCCATCTCGCAATCTGGGGGAGGTTTGGCGGGAAAATTGTCCAGAGATCGGAGCGCAGCCCCTCGCCATGTTGGAAGTACCAGAAGGCAGTCAGATCACCCCAATGCCCCGTCAGAGCTGCTCCTGGCTCTAAAGGGTACGCGAGAACCTCCGTCCAGTAATTGTGGATTGACTCGCTCTGAGCCCGGTCGGGGCTCGTCGGCACTGTCTCCCAAGAGCGCGTGTTCCATAGCATGGCTCCGAGCAGCAGGATCAGCAACGCATCCACTGTCCACGCGTGGTGTGTCAATCTATGGAGGATACGCCAAAGCAGCGCTCCTCCCTCTGCTATCCACAGGGCGAAAACGACCATCGCTCCCAGTAGATGGCCCTCCAGGTGTGCAATCTCGTCACGCGCCGCAAACTCTGCCGCGTAGGTCACCGCGTAGGCGGCGGCCGGTAGGAAGAACGTTGCCAGGAGGATGAAAGTGCGCGGTCGCCGCCAAGCCCACGTTACCGCTCCGCCTGCACCCAACAATGTAAGTGGTAGGCCGAACTGCTCAACGAGGAGGGGAGGTAATTCGGCCAGTAGGAGGGCTCCATCGACGCCGTAACTGCCCAGTAGGGAGCGGCCGGTGACGTACTCCAGCACGGCGCCCCACTCCCAACGGAGAAAGGGCGTGATGATGCCTTTTGCGATGCTCTCCTGGAGGCCGAAACGTTCGATACCCGGGCCGATCATCCACAGACGCAGTGGCACGTACAGGTAGAGGAGGCCTGGCAGCGTGAAGAGGAGGCCGGCGAGCAGTCGGTCGCGTGGGGTAACAGGATTTGTCTCGGGAGGTCGCACGCCTGGCAGCAGGTGGAGTAGCAGGAAGAGTGCGATGGCTGGAACAAGGAAGGCGGCTGTCGGGTGGTTCGTCAGCGCAAGACCGCTCATCAGGGCCGCCAGGCCGAGCTCGCGACGGGTACCACAGCCGCGACGATAGGCCGTGGACCAACGAAACCAGAGCCACAGCGCCGCGACCAGCAACGTCGTGTGAAGGGTATACACCGCCGCGAGACCCGCGTAGCGCCAGAAATTGGGTGCCAGGGCCAGCGCCACGCCACCGACCAGTGCAGCAACCCGCGGGAGCCTCTGTTGTCGTGCTGCCGCGAAGAGGAGGGTCACCGTAAACGCAGCCCACAGTGCTGAAAAGAGATTCAGCCGAAAGGCTAGGGACCCCGCCGGCAGCCAGGACCAGAGCCAGCCCAACAGCAGATACAGTGGGTAGCCGGTAGGGTGGGGCAGGCCGAGCAGGCGCGGCATGTATTGAAACTCGCCGTAATCCCCATCGAATGGCCCCGGTACCAACGTCGCGGCGTAGAGCGCGAACGCGCCCAGTCCCAACAGCAGCAGCCAGAGCCGGTCGCTCCCTGTCCAGGTCGCGATGCGGGACAGGGAGGAAGCGCGAGGATAGGGGAACGGTCGAGCTTTTTGTAAGGCTCCCGTGATCAGATATCGTGCTCGAGTCGTCGACATACCAGGATGAACATCACGTAATTCCACAATACTTTACGGCTGTCGCAAAGTATAGCCATCTCCCGTGTCAAATCCACTCCTGCGACTCGTGTGGAAAGGGTGAGCGGCACTCTACCGGAGCCAGTACGACCAGAAGGCATCTAATTCAACCCCTTCCTCCGTTGCAACCTCATTAAAGACAGCCTGCACGTCCTGTGTGGTTGCCTCTCGGAAGGCGAAGCGAGTGAGGAGGCGGCGAATTGCCTCCTGAAACGGGGCATCGCCAAGTCGTTGCCTGAGATCGTCGAAGAGCAGGGCGCTGGCGTAGTAGGTGGGACCACGGTACTCGATCCAGTTCGTGTACTCGTAGACGACTCCGTTGACTCCCACCGGCTCACGTGCGAGGACGTTCGCGTATTCGGCCTCCCACGCTGCCCGTCGCGCCAATGCAGCCTCGGCTCCGTGCCGGTGTGCCAGGTAGCGCAGAGAGGCATAGGTTGCCAGCCCCTCGTCGATCCAGGGCTCCCGTGTCACATCATTTCCCAGGAGTGCATAGAACCACTGGTGCGCGATCTCGTGCGGGATGAGGAATTCAAGCGCGTTCCTGCTGGCACGGGCGCGTTCCTCCCCATCGAAAAGCACGAGGCCGGGGTACTCGTAGCCTCCAATCGGCACCTGTGCCTCGACCACGTCAAGCTCCGTGTAGGGCGGCGGGCCAAATTCGGCGGCAAAGGCTTCGACGGCCTCCGCCGCGATGGTGGCGGCCTCGCTCGCCGGCAGCTGTGAGCCTGCCATCTCCACGTAGGGCGCGGGCCAGTAGCGTAGCCTTACGCCCGCGACCTGCGTCTCGATAGCGGCCGCTCCGGCCGGGAGCGTCGTCAGGACTACATCCCTTGCCGGGCCACTGACGACGTGAACCGTCCCCTCCACAGTGGGCACGATTTCGCCCGTACTCACCAGAGTCACATCAGCCGGGAGCTCCAGAAAAATGTCCCACAGCCCCACCGGACTGCTCACGCCATCGCCCACGACAGGAACCGCGCTAACCCGCCACTTATCGTTTTCCCGCAGCGCTAACAGAGGGAACGGAGATCCGAATACTCCGATCCCCCCTGCCATCTGCTGGATGCCGTAGCCGCGAAAGTTCTCCGTCGCCACGATAGTCTGGAAATCGAGCGAGAGGGTGGCCGCCTCGCCGGGGGGCAAAGGCTCAGGTAGGAAGATGCGTAGTGCGGTTCCCTCTACCTCTTCCTGAGTGCCGGTAGCTTGCCCGTCAACGCTCACATTCCCTGCCCACATCTGCGAGCCTGTGTAGATCGTTTCGGCGTTCCCGTAAAGACGGAGGACAACATCCTCGAGTGTCTCATCCCCGCCGTTCGGCAAGGTGAGCTGCATCTGTCCACTGAGCGACGGCGGCTCAAGCCTCGCCGTAATGCGGTAGCGTGGCAACGAGTCAAGGTTGGGCACGGGTAGTTGTGGGTGGAGCATTTGTTGATGCGCACTGAGCCAGGGTTCGGGGAGCGGGGAGCGGGGAGCGGGGAGCGGGTGGTCGGGGTATCGGCGATTAGGGTGGGTGTTTGGGGAGGTGAGGTGAGGGCTGAGGTTGGGATGGAGTTGGCTATATGGGTAGCTGGTGCGTGGTTGGGAGTCGTTGGTGGCAGTGAGGGGGCGAGTGTGGGTACTGCTTGGGTTGTCGATGACTCGGTCGGGGTAGTTCTGTTGACGAGAGAGAGTGGTGGTGCGGTTTCGTTCGCGGTGCCGGGTATGCTGTTAGATCCCTGCACGGACGTACAGGCTAAAGATAACAGGGTGACGATGAGAAGTAGGAAAGGTTTCTGCAACATGAAGAGAAGGTAGCCGGGAGTGCCGCTGGGGGCAACTCCCGGCATGTGGTAGTGGGAAGCGAAAGATGTAGGCTGGTAGCGCTCGTGAAGGGCTCTAACGCTCCCGAATGTCTGGTCGTTTGGGCCACGCTTGGCGATCCACGGGATCGAGGTCGTCGAGGAACTGCTGGAGGATCGCGACGAAGCGTTCGGGCTGCTCTACGGGGGTCATATGGCCTGCTCCAGGAATGATCTCCAGGTCTGAGCCCTCGATCGCCTCGTGCATCCGCTCGGCGTCAGAGGGCGGCGTGACGTTGTCTTCTTCTCCAACCACTATCAGCGTGGGTCGATTGATGAGAGCCAGCGTGTCGGTGGAGTCCGGGCGATTGGCCATCGCGCGCTGCGCGGCGGCGATGGTCAGTGGCGGGACGGAGGCCATGATCTCGCGCCAGGTGGAACGCAGCTCCTCCGACGCCTGCGGCGCAAAGAGTTTCTCAGCCATAGTATTTGCCAGCTCCTGCGTCCCCTCATCCAGTGCCTTCTGCGCGCTCTCGTAACGATTCTTCCTGCCCGCCTCATCGTCCGCCTGAGGTCGCGTGTCGGCAAGCACCAGGGCGTGCACGCGTTCCGGATAGCGGCGGAAGAACTCAAAGGCGATATATCCTCCCATCGAGAGCCCTACGACCGTCACGGGATCCCGCTCGCCAACCTCGTCGAGCAGGGCTGCCAGGTCGTCTGCATAAAGGCCCATGCTGACCTCCTTGGTGACCTCACTCTCTCCAAAGCCCCGCAGGTCGGGGATGATCAGCCGGTAGTCATCCTTCATCGGCTCGACGAGCGGCTCCCACAGCTTGCTCGTATGGGGGAAGCCATGGATGAACAGCAGCGGTTGCCCCGTGCCGTGGACCTCGTAATGCATCGTGATTCCGTTGATGGTTGCTTTCACAGGGTTGCTCCTTGGTTCGATTGTAAGTTAATCAAGTCTGTTGCATGTTGCGTGTTGCATGTTACAGATTCCTTGCTATGCAGTGTATCCGGTGGGTTGGCCTCCGCAAGGGCTAGGTGTGCGTGTTGTAAGGAAACGCCAGCATGGTCCTGTCACCAGCAAGATGCAGACCTTTCCGCTCTTGTGTAATTTGAGGGGAGAGGGAATTGGCACACCTTGTGCTTATTGACTCACCCAAAAGTGACGGAAGGTTGTTGCATGCTGCATAGCGTACCATCCCTCATAGCGAATCATCATCCCGCTATGCAACATGCAACATGCAACATGCGACATGCAACAAAGAGGCAACACCATGAACCTAATGAACCGTGTCAAGCAGCTTGCGGGCCTAGGCTTGCGGCTCGAGGTGGAGTTACCGCAGAGTTATCTGGTGCCTGGGAGTGCGGTGGTCTATCATATCACGCTCCAGAGTGAGGAGGCGGTGACGGTGCGGGCGTTGACGGCGGAGGTGGTGATGGGTACTGCCCCTCCCGGAAGCATGAATTGGGGGAGTGGACCGGCCTGCGCTGCGTCTGAGCCTATCATGGATATTGTGGTGGAAGAGGGAGTTCCCGTGTACTTTTCCGGCTCGATTCGCTTGCCTGAAGATGCAGCTCCGACTGTCAATGATCCACATGGCGCGACCTATTGGTGCTTGCGGGTGACGGCTGATGTGCCACAGGGGCGCGACCCCAGTACCGTGGTAGGGTTTGTCGTTGGGCCCGCTTACCAGTTCGATTGGCATACGGTGGAGCCGGTTGAAGTCGAAGTGCCGGGCCGGCCACGCCGGCTTGTCATGGCACATGGCACTTGCACCATCGTCCAGCCAGCCGAGATAACATCTGACGAACTACAGCGCCTCGTTCAAGAGGAGATCACGGCCACACTGACCGATCTACTTTCCGAGCAAGAGGAATTCTTGAGCACGCAGTCGTTGGACGAGGAGATGCGATACGAGCTGAGCGGTATGTTACGAGAATCGGTATCTCCCCGCATTCGCGAATCGACCTCAATCCCGATCGACTCGGTCGCTGAGTTGACACTGGAGGAGCTCACTATCGAGCCTGGATAATTGCGAACGCTCATGTCTATCAGGCTGTGAAGATGGTCGTGTCCGCGCTGAAAACCGACAAGATGTCTGGTTCCTGCACCAGCGGACGGTAGCGCCGGGTGCAGCTAGTTGGGGATGCTTTTGCGGCCTAGCCGTTGCTCAAGCGTGATCCAGAGGAGTAGGAGGGCGGCGATAGCGGGGATGATCAGGAGGGAGTATTCCTGGAAGAGGGGCAGGCTGCCAAATAGGTAGCCGCCGAAGCTGAGGAAGGCGGACCAGGTAAGGGTGCCGAGTATGTTGTAGGGGATGAAGCGGCGGTAGGGCACCCTACCGACGCCTGCAATCAGCGGCACGAGGCTGCGTGCGAGAGGGAGGAAGCGCGCTAGGATGATCGCTCTGGCGCCGTGGCGCGCGTAAAAGTGTCTGGTACGCTCAAGGTATTCCGGCTTCAAGCATTCAAAGACGCGCGGCCCGATGGTGCGGCCGATGGTGTAGTTCATTGTATCGCCGACGGTGGCGGCGAGCCAGGACAAGAGGAAAAGGGACCATAAGTCCAGGGCACCGGTGGCGGCGAAGGTGCTGGCGACGAAAAGTAGCCCATCTGATGGTAGGAAGAGGGCCACGATCAGGCCGGTCTCGAGGGAAACTGCCAGGAAGAGTAGCGCGTAGGTCCAGATGCCGTAGGTCTGTAGTACCAGTTGAAGTTGGTCGTCCAGGTGTAGGAAGAGGTTTGCTAATTGGGTGATTGAGTCCATGGGGTGATTGTATATCGCCTAGTGCATATTGCATAGTGCACGGCGCATATTGCGTGTTGCGCTGCCCTATATGAGGTTTGACGCTCAAAAGCGGTAATGTTGGAAGCTCCTACAGCTCCTATAGCTCCCACAGCTCCCGTGCCAGCTAGGCGAGCTGTGGGAGCTGTTTCCTTTTGCCGAACTTGCTCGTCAAAAACCATTACTAAGGATGGTGCCCATCATGGTGCGTATTTGTTCGATCTCGTCACGGTTGATGGTGTGCGCCATGTTGGGGTAGAGGCGCATGGTGACGTTGCCTCCCAGCCGTTCGAGAACCTCCTGGGTGTGGCGGACGCGCTTGGCTGGAATGTGAGGGTCGCGGTCGCTGCAGCCGAGGAAGATGGGGGTGCCGTCCAGGGAGCCGTCGTAGTCGCGCGGTGTACCCTCGGGGCCAATCAGGCCGCCGCTCAGTCCCGCGGCACCACCGTAGCGGCGGGCATGACGGGCCACGAATTCCGTGGTGAGACAGGCGCCCTGTGAGAAGCCGATCAGCATGACGCGCTTGGCCGGGATGCCTGCCGTCTCTGCCTGCTCGACGAGGGAGGCAAGCCGGGCGATGCCGGAGGAGATGCCCGGCTCGTTGGTGGGGATCGGCGCGAGGAAGCTGTTCGGATACCAGGTGTTGTTTGCGGCCTGCGGCGCCAGATAGACAAAGCCTTCCTGCGCGATTTCGGGTACGAGTGTAAGGATGCTCTGCGCGGTCGCGCCACGTCCATGGACGAGGATCGCTGCGGCCTCTGCCTCTTCTAGCGGGACGCCTGCTACCCTGATGGGCTGCCCCTGATGGGGACCGTTTATTGTGTTCACGATTTCACCTCTTCGGCGTTATGCTCGTTGACGTACTTATCACCTTAACAGCAGGTTTCGATCCGGCTGGGATGTGGCTTCCTTCGTCGGCGGTAGTGAGCGTTGGGGCAGGGGTGCATCGTTGCGTTGCTCGTTCTTGGCTTGGAGTAGGGAGGGGAGTGATTATCATCCTGCTGGCGAAGGAAGTAGGGGTGGATTGTCCGGAGATTGAAAGGAGTTGCGGTTGAAAATCGGCGCACTCTTGCTATTGGCTGTGTTGATGCTTGCGGTCTGGAGTGTTGGAGTATCGGCGGCTAATTCCACGACGTTGTTAGGCGAGGGGGCGAGCGGGGCCGATCCTTGGTCATTGGAGCCAGCGCGGGTCATGCTGGCTCCGTTTGTCGAGGGATTGGACAGTCCGGTTGATATTGCCCATGCGGGGGATGAGCGGCTATTCGTCGTCGAGCAGGCGGGGCGGATCCGCGTTGTCCAACCAGATGGGACACTTCTGACCATCCCTTTCCTCGACATTGCCGAGCGTGCCGCGAGTGTCGATGTGGGTGCATTCACGGAGGGAGGGTTGCTGGGACTGGCGTTCCATCCCAACTACCGCGACAACGGGTACTTCTACGTCAACTACACGTTCTTCGATCAAAACTATACCTTCTCCACGCGCATCTCCCGCTTTCAGGTGAGCGACGATCCGGACGTGGCCGATGCAGGGAGCGAGAGGGTGCTCCTCTCCTTTGAACAGCCACATTGGATGCACAATGGGGGCGATCTCCTCTTTGGTCCGGATGGCTATCTCTATATCCTGACGGGGGATGGGGGACCACTGCGCGATCCTGACAACCGCGGGCAGGATGGGAGTACCCTGCTCGGTAAAGTGTTACGGATCGATGTGGACGAGGCCTCGCCCTATGCGATTCCGCCCGATAATCCGTTTGTGGGGGAGGATGGGATGCGGGACGAGATTTGGGCTTTAGGATTGCGGAATCCCTGGCGGGGCAGCTTCGACCGGCTTACTGGTGATCTGTATCTGGCGGATGTGGGGCAAGATGCATGGGAGGAGGTGAACTTTCAGCCGGCGGACAGCGCGGGCGGGGAGAATTATGGCTGGCGCTGCTACGAGGGGAATCACCCCTTTGACCTGGAAGGTTGTGGCGCCGCGAGTAGCTATACGTTTCCCGTCTATGAGTACAGCCATGATATGGGAGAGTCGGTAACCGGCGGCTATGTGTACCGAGGGGAGCGTTACCCGGTGCTAGTTGGATACTATCTGTTCGCGGATTTCACCAGTGGTGGCTTGTGGGTCCTACCGACAGGCGAAGAGAGTGGGTGGCAGGCCATCTTGGTAGAGCGCTTCGCTAATCAAGCCTTCAGCACGTTTGGTGAGGATAGCGAGGGCGAGTTGTATCTTGCCGAGTTGTATAGCGGCACGATCTACCAGATCCAGATAGATACGCTACCACCCACCCCAACGGCCACGTCGACCGGCACATCCACGGCAACGGCCACGCCATCAAGCACGTTCACAGCTACACCAACGGCTACGTTCACTGCGACACCTAAACCGACGAACACGCCGACAGCAACCCCAACCGAAGAGCCGGTGAGGCACCTCTATCTCCCGGTTGTTCTACGCAAGTAGTATAGAAGCACGGCCGCATTCCATTTCCTCCTCTTAGGTAGCGCGTCTGGTCGTCAAACCTGCTCGGAAGTTCCCGGTAGTGATGGGACAGGAGTCCCACTGTCATGGGACTTCTCCTCGTGTATGGTACGGGAGAGTTTCCACTACATATATAGGAGAACGTAAGCCATGAAATCTCTTGTGAATGTTGTTTGGGCCGCGGTGCTGTTAGTTGTGTTGTTGTCGCTGACTGCCACAACCACTCTTGCGCAGGAGCCTACTCTCAATATTACCACTCCTGAAGCGGGTGCGACAGTGGAGGCGCCTGTGACGGTCAGTTGGACAGCGGAGGGCGTGACGATCCGGCCGGCCGCAGAGGCCACGGCCATGGAGGAAGGGCACTTCCACGTCTTTGTCGACAGGGAGCCCCAGCTTCAGGAGGGAGAACCGATTCCTACCGGGGACCCGCAGATCATCCACACTGCCGCCACTAGTGCTGAACTCGCCGACCTGGCAGCAGGGGAGCACACGGTCACCGTGGTCCTGGGTTTCAGCGACCACACACCGTGGCAACCTACCGTAATGGATTCTGTCACCTTCACCGTCGCCGGAGAAGAGGGGGAGGCCCCGACGGAGTTGCCAGAGACGGGTGGTGCCGCCCTTCCGTGGATGCTCCTGCTAATTGGAACGGGCCTGGCACTGTTGGTTGCTGGAGTGCAGCTACGGCAACGCCAGACGTAACGTAAGTTGGCATGTCCTTAGTTGGCAGGGACTGGCATCGTGTCGGTCCCTGCTAGATTGTGGAACCTGACGGTGCTGCGCTTGTCGAGTATGAGGCGGCTTGGGAGAGCCAAGTAGCATGAGCGGGGCTGAACGATGACTATGACGACAACCGTCTATTCACCGCGAAATAGCCTTTCCCGAAGTGGTCTACCGCGGATGGTATGGGTAGGGGTAATAGTGGTCGCGCTCGTACTCTTCGCGATCGGGATTCCCGCACGTTTCGCGCAACTGCTAGCCTTTGGCGAGAGTTACGTCCGCCCGCTACGCCAGCTTGGCCTCTCTCCCAATCTATATGCGCTGTATATCAGTGTGCTCGACCTGACGATCGTCCTAGCACACGTTGCCATTGCTACCTTCATCCTCTGGCACCGCGCCCATGATCGGATCGCACTCCTTGTCGGGATCGCCCTGGTTACCGCGCCCCTCTCTGTAACTCATGCGTTAGAGACAAGCCTGTTTCCCTGGTGGATCCTGGGTGAGGGGGTGCACTACCTTGGTTTGCTCTCTAGTATCACGCTCCTGTACCTCTTTCCGGACGGTCGCTTCATCTGGCGCTGGTCTCGGCTGGCGGTTGTGCTTTGGGCCGTACTAGCTCTGCCAGCTGTCTTCCTACCTAGCTCGCCCATCAGTCTTCCGGCCTGGCCGAGCGTGCTGCAGGGGATTGTACTACTTGGCATTGTGG
>JALZCF010000350.1 GCA_030863245.1 Chloroflexota bacterium | reverse complement strand
CTTAAGCCCACCACCCTCAACCACAGTTCACGCACCACGCACCACGCACCACGCACTACACACCTCTCAGTCTCTCTTAAACTTCGAATAATCCGGCTGCCGATACTTCGACTTCCCGATACCCTCGATATCGACCAGCGCCTCGACCTTCATGGGCAAGCCAAAGAGGTTGATGAAGCCCTCGGCATCGCTCTGATCGTAGACATCCATCTTGCCAAAGGAAGCGTAATCCTCGCGGTAGAGGGAGTGCGGCGCCTTGCGACCGGCGACGAGGATATTGCCCTTGTAGAGTTTGAGACGGACGGTGCCCGTCACGTTCTCTTGCGTCTTCGCCACGAAGGCGTCCAACGCCTCGCGTAACGGCGTGAACCAGCGACCATCGTAGACGAGGTCGGCGTACTTGATGGCGATGGTGTCCTTGTAGTGCATGGTCTCCCGATCGAGCGTAAGCGATTCCAGCTCATGATGGGCGGTAAAGAGGATTGTTCCACCCGGTGTCTCGTAAACGCCTCGTGATTTCATACCGACCAGCCGATTCTCTACCAGATCCACCCGCCCGATGCCATGGCGCCCGCCAACTTCGTTAAGCGTGTTGAGGATGGAGATGGGTCCCATCGCCGTGCCGTTGACACGCTTTGGCACCCCCTCCACAAAGTCGATCTCGACGTATTCTGGATCATCCGGCGCCTCCTCCGGCGAGACGGAGCGCTGGTACATCACCTCTTCCGGCTCCGTCCACGGATCCTCCAACAGTCCACCCTCGTGGGAGGTGTGCCAGAAGTTAGCGTCGCGGGAGTAGATGGACTTCTCGGTGTGCGGCACGGGCACATCGTGCTCGTTTGCGTATTGCAGCGCGTCCTCGCGCGAGCGAATGTGCCACTTCGGGTCGCGCCAGGGAGCGATGACGCGCAGCCTGGGATTGAGTGCCTTGTAAGTCAACTCAAAGCGAACCTGGTCGTTGCCCTTCCCGGTCGCTCCATGCGCAACCGCATCCGCTCCCTCCAGCTCCGCAATCTCCACCTGCCGTTTAGCAATGAGGGGCCGAGCCACACTCGTACCCAGGAGATACTTCCGCTCGTATATCGCGCCTGCCTGCATCACAGGATAGATATATTCCTCGATAAACTCCTGCCGCAGATCCTCGACATAGCACTTCGACGCGCCGCTGGCGAGCGCCTTCTCCCTTAACCCCTCCAGCTCCTCCTCCCCCTGGCCCAGGTTCGCTGCAAAGCAGATCACCTCAACCCCGTACGTCTCCTTCAGCCAGGGCACAATAACGGAAGTATCCAACCCTCCCGAATAGGCAAGTACCACCTTCTCATTCTCGTACGACACAGACTCCTCCTGTAATGTGTATCTACTCTTCAACGTCGTGCCAGCTCCGCCTCGATTTCTTGCTTCTCACGCTGGAACTCGTACAGCTCCTCCTCCAGGCGTGCCATGCGGCTCATGGCGATGGACACTTCGTCACGCTTTGTTGCTAGGTTACGCCCGGCACTCTGCCAGATGATGGCGCCATAGCCCCCAAGCAGGAGTAGGAGCCAGAACGTTCTGGGGGCCGCAATAACGATCAACATGACTAGCAGGAGTAGGACCAAGGGCACAGAAAGAAGCGCGCGCCAGAGTTTTACATCTCGCACCCCAATATGGCTGACCAGCATGACGACGAAAAGCGCTAGGTAACCAAACAGCAGTAGCACCCCGAGTGCACCGAGCCCTCGCAGAGAGATGGGTGCCGATGCCCATGCAAGCGATGCCCAGTTACCCAACACGAAGAAGGGGAACGCCAGGCTCAGGCTGGCAAAGAGATACCGGCCCCATCTCTCGTCAAGCGCTTTCATCTCCTGTTGCCGTGGCCGAAGGCCGGCAATCTGCTGTGCGATCTCGGCGATCGAGCACTCGACGGTTTCCAATCGCTCTTGCAGTCGACTCCGTGCCTCACCTGGCTGGACTTTGGACGTAGCTCTGCCCGCTGCTTGCTCTGGCTCTACCAGAAGAGCATCGTAGCGCTCCCTCGCCTCTGGGTTACGGAGCACATCATAGGCCTCGTTGATCAGCTTCATGCGAAGTGCCGCGCGCTCCTGAACCTCCTCACGTAATGCCTGCATGCGGTCAGGATGATGGATCTCCACCATCTCCCGGTAGGCCCGCCTGATCTCTTCCATCGTTGCCGAACGAGGAACGTCGAGTATCTCATAGTAATTCATGGCATCCCCGCTCTCTCGTGATGCGCCTGCAGGCTTCGCACCCTGAGTTGTTTCTCGCTAAGCGCTCGAATCCCGTTCACCGCCGCCTGTGCCGCACTGAGGGTGGTAAGAAGGGGGACGCCGTAGCGGATGGCCGTGGTGCGAATGGCAACGCCATCTGTATGCGCGATGGGGCCGAGGGGCGTGTTGATGATGAGGTCCACCTCGCCTGAACGGATGCGATCGACGATATGTCGTCCACCCTCACTCACCTTGTTCACCTGCTCCACGGGCAAGCCGACCCTAGATAGGGCCGCCGCCGTGCCACGGGTTGCCAGAAGGTCGAAGCCGAGACGATGTAGGTCGCGCGCGATCTTGAGCACATTCGCCTTGTCGTAATCGTTGACAGAGACAAACACCGCTCCAGAGGTGGGCAACGCCTCACCTGCGGCCATCTGGGCCTTCGCGAAGGCATGGCCGAAGCGGCCAGCATGTCCCATCACTTCCCCGGTCGAGCGCATCTCGGGTGATAGGCGTGCGTCCACTCCGAGGAACTTCTTGAAGGGCAGGACAGCCTCCTTCACGAAGAACCCATCCACATAGGGCTCCTCGGTCACGCCTAACTCCTCCAAGCGCTTCCCGGCTATCACCTTGGCGGCGACCTTCGCGAGTGGCACGCCTGTTGCCTTTGAGACGTAGGGGACCGTCCGGCTGGCACGTGGGTTCACCTCCAGCACGTACACGATGTCATCCTTGATGGCATATTGTACGTTCATCAGCCCACGGACGCCCAATGCCAGGCCAAGCCGCTCTGTATAATCGCGGATATGGCTGAGGTGGTACAGGGAGATCTTGTAGGGCGGTAGAACCGTCGCCGAGTCGCCGGAGTGGACACCCGCCTCCTCGATATGCTGCATGACGCCGCCGATGACCACCCGTTCTCCGTCTGCAACGGCATCCACATCTACCTCGAATGCGTCCTCCAGGTAATGATCGATGAGGATGTTCTGCCCCGGTGCTGCCAGCTGTGCCTCCTGCACAAACCTCGCCAGTTCCGCCTCGTCATAGACGATGCCCATCGCGCGCCCGCCCAATACATATGAAGGGCGCACCATGACGGGATAGCCTACCTCCTGTGCCACCCGCCGTGCCTCCTCAAGGCCACGGGCGACACCATACGCTGGACTTGGGATATCGAGCTCTCTCAACAGGGTCCCAAAGCGCTCCCGATCCTCTGCTAGGTCGATTGCCTCTGGTGATGTTCCCAGAATCGGTACCCCTGCTGCTTCCAACGAGCGCGCGAGGTTCAGCGGGGTTTGCCCGCCGAACTGCACCACGACGCCTTGTAGCAGCGATGCGGAGTCTGTCCCCCTTTCCCGCTCTACAATATTCATCACGTGCTCGAAGGTGAGCGGCTCGAAGTACAGCCGGTCGCTCGTATCATAGTCCGTAGAGACCGTCTCGGGGTTACAGTTGACCATGATAGTCTCCAGACCGAGCTCGCGGAAGGCGAATGCGGCATGGACACAGCAGTAATCGAACTCGATCCCCTGGCCGATGCGGTTTGGCCCGCCACCAAGGATGATAACCTTCTCATGTTTTGTCGGTGGCGCCTCGCTCTCCGATTCGTAGGAAGAATAGAGGTAAGGGGTTTTCGCCTCGAACTCGGCGGCGCAGGTATCCACCATGTGGAAGGTGGGAGTGAGGCCGAGGGCCTGACGCTGCTCGCGAAGCGCCTGCGCGCTCATGTCGGGCCTGTTGCCTGATGCGTCCGTCTCATCGGAGGCAAACCGAACGGATTCGTCCAGACCGGCAGAGAGAAGGTAGGCAACATGCTCGTCGCTGAAGCCGCTACGTTTGGCGAGGCGGAGCAGATGAGGACTGAGTCCACCAGGTCCAACGGGCGATTGCCGTGTGTCGGCGGTCGTCTCCACGATGGCCCGTTCAATCCCCACAATCTCCGCTATCTGAGTGAGGAACCAGGGATCGACATCCGTGACGCCGTGGATCGCCTCGACCGTGTGGCCAGCACGGAAGGCCTCCCAGATAGACCAGAGACGCTCGGCGCGGGGGGTAGCAAGGCTTTCCAACCGGCCATCCCACGTGCGATGATCTGGTGTGGGGAAGGGAGGACGGGAGAGCTCGAGTGATTGGAGCCCCTTGAGAAGCGACTCCTTGAAAGTGCGACCGATGGCCATCGCCTCCCCCACCGATTTCATCTGAGGCCCGAGCGTGGGGTCGACGCCGGGGAACTTCTCGAAGGCCCAGCGCGGCAGCTTGGTGACAACGTAATCGATGCTCGGCTCGAAGGCAGCACAGGTGCCGGTGATATCGTTCTTGAGCTCGTCCAGGGTGTAGCCCACAGCTAGCAGCGCGGCGAGCTTCGCGATGGGAAAGCCGGTCGCCTTCGAGGCCAACGCGGAGGAGCGGGAGACACGCGGGTTCATCTCGATGACGATAACGCGCCCCGTGTCGGGGTCCACCGCGAACTGCACGTTCGAGCCACCCGTCTCCACGCCGACGACCTCCATCACCGTCCGCGCCTGGTCGCGCAATCTCTGATACTCGCGATCGGTAAGGGTCATGGCGGGGGCGATGGTAACGGAGTCGCCAGTGTGGACACCCATCGGGTCGAGATTCTCGATGGAGCAGACCACCACGAAATTATCCACGCGGTCGCGCATCACCTCCAGCTCATACTCCTTCCACCCCAGCACCGACTCCTCGATGAGCGCGGAGCCAACCGGGCTCTGCTTCAAGGCAAACTCGACCCTCTCTACGAACTCATCATGCCCATAGACGGTCGCCGCCCCCGCGCCACCCAGGGTGAAGGAAGCACGGATCAGGATCGGATAGCTGCCAATCTCCTCTGCGATGGCAACCGCCTCCTCGAGCGATCGGGCCAGGCCGCCTTCTGGGACCTCCAGTCCAGCGGCGACCATCGCCTCTTTGAAGAGCAGACGATCCTCCGCCAGCTGCATGGCGCGCAGGGAGGCGCCTATAAGCTGGACACCGTATTGTTCGAGGATCCCCCGTTCTGCCAGTTCCACCGCGGTGTTCAACCCGGTCTGACCGCCAACCGTCGGGAGCAGCGCGTCGGGCCTCTCCTGTTGGATGACGAGCTCGACGAGCTCCGGCGTGATCGGCTCAATGTAGGTCGCATCCGCGAGCTCTGGATCGGTCATGATGGTGGCGGGATTGGAGTTGATGAGCACGACACGGTAGCCTTCCCGCTTCACGGCCTTGACGGCCTGCGTGCCGGAGTAGTCAAACTCTGCCGCCTGCCCAATCACGATCGGACCGGCGCCGACGACCAGGATTGTCTCGATGTCAGTTCGCTTCGGCATGGCCGCGTTACGCTTCCTCGTCCTCTTCCTCGTCCTCCCATATCGAGAGGAATGCCCCATGCATGCTATCGGCGATCGGCTCGCCGCTCGTTTCCTCGACGACTTTCAACTGCGGCACCTCTTCTTCCGTATCGAGCCTGCCATCCAGCAGAGCAAAAACCATAGCCGCCGTGTTGTACGCGACGTCATCCAAAACACGCTGGATGGCGTCTAGCTCCTTGCGCCTGAGGTTGCGCTTGTTGAGCGTATGGTAATGGCCTACCTCGCTCATCGGCCCGCTTGGCGGCTGTACGATCTTCCACGTCTCTTCTTCGGTGATGGCTATCATGTTCGCTGCCACCTCAGCCATCAGTTTCTCGACGGGTGTCAATTCGTCCACAGTTATCCTTCCTTTCCACCAATCCTTGTTCTACCTACGGCTCTAAGTCGATCAAGCAATCTCGCTTCCACAACTCCTCGATCCGTTCCCGTCGCTGCACCACCTGCGCTCGCCCCTCGTGGAGCCATAGCACGGCGGGACGTGTTGCACCATTGTAATTCGACGCCATGCTAAGCTGATAGGCACCGCTTACCGGTACGGCAAGGAGATCTCCTTCCTGCAGTCCTGGCAAGGTAATCTCTCGAACGAGTGTGTCCCCCGACTCACAGAAAGGACCAGCAAGGGAGTAGCAAGTTTGTGGCCCCGTTCCCTCACGATCTGCCAGGAGCGTATGGTACCGGGCCCCATAGAGAGCAGGACGAGGATTATCGGCAAGCCCACCATCGAGGAAGGCATAGCGCACGGACGCTGCTTGTTTCACTGTGCCGACGGTGTAGAGGGCCACGCCCGCACGGGCCACCAACTCGCGACCCGGCTCAAGCACGAGGGTGGGTAGTTCCATCTCTAACCTGTCACACCCCTCAACGATGGCATCGACCAGCTCGGGGATCGCGACGTCCGGCGCCAAGTACGGCTCGTCAGGCAGGTACGGCACGGCCCAGCCCCCACCGGGCGAAAACTCTGCGGGGATCCACCCAAGCTCCGCTCTCACCCTAGCGAGCCACTCAAAGACCCGCCGGATGGCCTGGCGGAGAGCTATCGTGTCCGTAAACTGTGAGCCGATGTGGAAGTGGACGCCTTGCCAGTCGAGATGGGGGCTGTTGTGCACAAACCTTGCCACCCGAAGCGCATCACCCTCTATGAGACTCAAGCCGAACTTCGAGGTAGCACTTCCCGTCTCGATGCTGGCGTGCGTGTCCGCCACCGTCGCGGGATTCAATCGCAGCCAGACGCCCTGCCGCTTGCCGAGAGAGTCGCAGATTGCAGCCAACTGCTCCGCCTCACGTGGATGATCGATCGCGACGCGTCCGGCACCCATCCCCACACAGGCACGCAAGAAGCCATCGGGCTTGTTGTTGCCATGAGCATGCAGGCGCTCAGGCGGGAAACCCGCATGCAAGGCCTGGCGCAATTCCCCCTCGCTCACCACGTCCATACCCAACCCACGTGCTGCGGCCCACTGCGCCAACGCCGTGCTCAACCACGCCTTGGCCGCGTAAGCCACCTCCGCGCGCCCGGGCCAATGTCTTGCCAGCGCATCTCGATAGCCCGCCACCGCCGCATCCATCGTGGCCTGATCGTAAAGATAGAGCGGCGTGCCGCACTCTCGTGCGAGCGCCACGGTATCGCACCCACCAACAAACAATCGTCCATCAGAACCACGGCGGGCCGTTATCGGGAGAATGTCATTCGATAGCCCCATTTACGCCTCAAACCTCTCAAAGAACGAAAGCTACTCTTCCTACGAGCAGCTTTCAGTGTACCCTGCTATTGATTTGAAAACAACCATAGTGTAGAGCCGGCCATACGAAACTGAAGAGTTCCGATTGCGTGGTGCGTAGTGCGTAGTGCGTAGTGCGTGAACTGCTACGGCGGAATGTGGTCCAACGTTCACGAACCACGCACCACGCACCACGATTCTAGTTCGTGGCTTTGGCTCAGTAACTATTCCTGCAGCGTACCGAAACGCACGGCGTCAATGCTCTACGGCTTCCCTTTCATTTTGATCATCCTTCCGGATTGCTGATAAATTCCTGCCTGTGTTACAATTTTCAGTCTGCCCCACTGCACGATGGGAACAACGCAACTATGGCTGAGCCGACACTTCACGGACTTGTTCCGCTCCTCCAGGAGAAAGAACCTTTTAGGCAACTGTGCGCTGACCTGGGTCGCGGCTCGCTCGCGCCTGGGGAGGAGCCCTTGGCGCTCAATCTGCCGGGCGCGGCCCGTCCCTACGTGGTCGCCGCACTCGTCAGGGAACTGAACCGCCCCTTGCTTGTGTTAACAGCACGGCCCGAGGTGGCGCTACAGATGCTGGAGCAGACGCGTGTTTTTACGGAGGAACCGGAGCGGCTGTGGAATTTTCCCGACCCTGGCGCCCTCCCCTACGAGCGAGCGCCTTGGAGCAGCGATCGCGTCCAGCGGCGACTGACAGTACTCACCGAGTTGACACGTGAGAACGCCGCGCCCGTGGTCATCACCAGCGCCCGCGCGGTCCTCCACCCCACCCTTCCCTATGAATTGTTCAAGCAGAACCAGCGGCAGTACGCGGTGGGTAACACGATCAGCCTACGCTTCCTCCTAGCGTCGTGGTACGCGATGGGTTACCAGAGTGTCAACACGGTAATCGAGCCAGGTCAGTTCGCACACCGGGGTGGAATTCTTGATATCTTCCCGGCCAATATGGTTCACCCTGTACGCATCGAGCTGTGGGGCGACGAGATTGACTCCATCCGCACCTTCGACCCGGCGAGCCAGCGCTCTCTTGACTCTCTCGACAGCGTGGTCATCCCGCCCGCCTCCGAGGCTCTACTGCACCGCAAGGGGGAGGTGGCCGCTGAACGATTGCAGGCGCTCGATTACTCAACGGTTACCGACGAGGTGCGGCAGGAGTTTGAGGAGGAGGCGCGCCAGATTGAGGAGGGCGAGCGCTTCGATGGGATCGAGTTCTTCCTGCCCTACCTCTATGAAGAGCCAGGTGCGCTCTTTGAGTACCTGCCGCCGGACACCCTCGTCCTGATCGATGACTGGACCGCACTCGAGTTGAACGTGGACCAGGTCGAGGTAGAAGCACTCCAATTGCGCAACGACATGATCGAGCGCGGCGAGCTTCCGCCCGATTACGAAACCTCTCTCTTCACCTGGGATGACCTGCGCGATCACTTCTCCCAGCACCCACCCCTCGTCCTCGGTTATGGGAATATAGAGTCGTACGGGCTGGGAGATCTGTTCGAGAGTGGGAAGCGCTATGGCGGCCGGCTCCACGATGCTATTCAAGAGATGCGCGACAACCAACGACAGGTGACGCAGGTACTGCTCACCCGACAGGCAGCGCGCATGGCCGAGTTGCTAAGGGACGAGGGAGTCATCCCCATCATCCTGCGCGATATCACCGCCCCCCCGCCGCCCGGCACCCTCAACGTCGTGAACGGCGCCCTCAACGACGGCTTCAACCTCCTGCCGGGACCACAGGCGGACGAGGAAATCTCAGCGACCACCTCCCCGCTCGCCTACCCAAAGGGAACCCACCGCTCCCCGCTCCACGAACCCCCGCTCCACCTCATCACCGATGCGGAACTGTTCGGCTGGAGCCGTGCAGTGAGCCGTCGCCCGCTCCGACCGCGCAAGCGCGCCAGCACGGACATCTTTTCCGAGATTTCGGAAGGGGACTATGTCGTCCACATCGAGCATGGAATCGGCGTCTACCGTGGGCTGATACAGCGGGAGTTAAACAACCTCACGCGTGAGTATCTGGAGATCGAGTACGCGCAGGGTGACAAGCTCTACGTGCCGGTCCACCAAGCAGACCGCGTCGCAAAGTATATTGGTCCCAGCGAGCGCGAGCCAGCTATCCACCGCCTTGGCACAGCCGATTGGGAGACGGCACGCCGCCGCGCGAAGAAGGCGGTGGAGGAGATCGCCGACGATCTGCTGGAACTTTACGCTGCCCGTGCCACGATCCAGGGCCATGCCTATAACGAGGACACCCCTTGGCAGACGGAGTTGGAGGCCAGCTTCCCCTATGTCGAGACAGAGGACCAGCTTCAGGCCATTCGCGACGTGAAGCAGGACATGGAGAATCCGATGCCGATGGACCGGCTCGTCATCGGCGATGTCGGGTTTGGGAAGACGGAGGTGGCACTGCGGGCCGCCTTCAAGGCGGTGATGGATGGCAAGCAGGTGGGGATGCTCGTGCCTACAACCGTACTCGCCCAGCAGCATTACACCACCTTCTCGCAGCGCCTCGCGCCCTACCCCGTCAACGTGGAGATGCTGAGCCGCTTCCGCACGAAAAAGGAGCAAGATGATATCGTCGAGAAGCTGGCAGAGGGGCAGGTCGACATCGTCATCGGCACGCACCGCCTCCTTTCCAGTGATGTCCAGTTCAAGGATCTAGGGCTAGTCATCATCGACGAGGAGCAGCGCTTTGGGGTCACGCACAAGGAGCAACTGAAGCAGCTTCGCAAAGAGGTCGACGTGCTAACCCTCACTGCGACCCCCATCCCCCGTACGCTCCACATGGCGCTTACCGGTGCGCGTGACATGAGCACGATCGACACGCCGCCGGAAGAACGGCTGCCCATCATCACGCGAGTGATGCAGTGGGACGACGCGATCCTGCGCCGTGTCATTCTGCGAGAGATCGACCGGGGCGGCCAGATCTTTTTCGTCCACAACCGCGTTCTTTCCATCTACGCCGTCGCACAGCGGGTGGGCAAGCTGGTGCCGGAGGCGCGTATTGCCGTGGCGCACGGTCAGATGAGCGAGAATGAGTTGGAGCAGGTGATGGTGGATTTCGCGGAGGGGCAGTACGATGTTCTCGTCTGTACCTCGATCATCGAGAGTGGGCTCGATCTCCCAAACGTGAACACAATCATCGTCGACCGCGCCGACATGTTCGGGCTGGCACAGCTCTATCAGCTGCGTGGGCGTGTGGGACGTGGAGCGCGGCGCGGCTACGCCTTTTTCATCCACCCCCGCCCCTCCCAACTAACATCTGAGGCGCTGGAACGGTTGGAGGTGATGCAGGAGGCGACGGAGCTGGGCGCCGGTTTCCGGATCGCATTAAGAGATCTGGAAATTCGTGGTGCAGGGGACCTGCTCGGCGCCAAGCAAAGCGGCAACATCGCGGCGGTCGGCTTCGATATGTACACCCGGCTGCTCCAACAGGCCATTCGCGAGAAGAAGGAAGCAATAGAGCGC
>JALZCF010000349.1 GCA_030863245.1 Chloroflexota bacterium | reverse complement strand
TTGTCTGCATAGCGGAAGGTGTCCACAATGTCGGGAAGCGCGCATAAGCGGTGGGTCAAGTTGCCAAAAGCGGCAGGACCTCGCGCTGCTGCCAATACCGCTCCCAGCCGCCATTGAGCATCAGGGTACGCAGGGCAGCCAAGGCATCGCTCGTCGCGGCGCTCCACTGCATGCCTCGGTTCTTTTGCCGCCGAGCGACGATGAGATCATTCGCCTTCTCAACATGTGCGCTGCCAATGTACTTGCGCTCAATCCGGCGCTGTCGATAGTTCGGGATCCAGGGCGCCCGTGCCCGCAGATAGCCAATCAACTCGTCCAGCTGTGCCTCGTTCTTGGTCTCACGCCGGTGCGCCTCTAGGACTGCGATCGCTGCTGGGACATCGCCGCGCCATAAGCGGCGGGAGAGCCGCCGCAGCAACTGCACTTTGGCCGCCCTGCTGCGACAAATCCGGCTGCTCAGGTCCAGACACTTCTGCTGAAGGTGATGCCAGTCGAGGATCATGGTTCTCTGCTTGACCTGGCTGAGCATGTCCGTGAAGAAGGTGCGGATCCAGCGTGCGCCATCCGCAAGCAGCAGCAGCGAGCCCAGCGTCCCAAGCGCCAGCAGGACCGCGCTGCGCAGCTGGCGGAGGAACGTCATACCCACCCCACTGACGTAGCGATAGCCTTTCTCCGTCACGATACGTGCCGTGCGCAGTTCAAGGAAGCGGCCGCTTTCAGGTTGGCGCGTGAGGACTTCGTCAACCGTCAGCAGCACCTGATCTGCCGCCACCTCCGGCCCCAGGTGGCGCAGGTCTTCAGTCGTGCGCGTCACCTCCGTGTGGCGTGCCGCCAATACACGTTCCCAATCAGCCCAGGATACGCCTGGGGGTGGGCAGACCTGCTCGGCCGCCAGCGCCGCCTCAACAGTGACATTGAGTTCCGCCGGCCACCCTGCTCGACGGCGCGGCTGATCGAGCGGGACGACCTGCAGATTCAACGGCGTCAGATCGTCCTGCTCCACCAAGGCCGCCACCTCCGCCTGCTCGGCTTGATGGATAATCTGCCCATGCGTGCGGACGAGGCTGCGAATCGTGGTGGCTGAGAGGACCTGGGCGTCGTGGGTCTGCCAGCCGAGGAGGCGCGCCACGGAGGCAAACGGGAGCTCCTGGGGCAGCAAACAGGCCCATTCCTGGAGCCCACGCGTGATGATCATGCCGTGATGGGGTGGCAACACGGCGTTGCCGGGTATGCTGTGCGTCTGGGTGGCGGGGTGGTAGCAGACCTGACGGGATAGCTCGAGTTTGCCGAAGCGGCTGGCGACGGTCACGGGCTCATGCCCGTCCGCCTGGACCACCTGAGGGGGAAAAATGCTGGCGGTGTTGTTCCACCAGTTTGGCATCAAGCATCTCCCATTGCGCCTGCACAACGCGCCGCAGGATGGCGGTGCCCGTTTCATGGGTCGTGGATTCGAGATCGTCGAGGGCCATCTCTGGTTGCAGGGTCGTGACATCGGCTGCCGGAAGGTCGAAGGCGGCGAGCTCGGTCATCTGGTCGGCATCAGGATCGTCGACACGACAGATTAAGACACGGATATGGCTCATGGACTGCTCCTTGGTCAGCATGGCTGTTCTATGCTACCACAGATGGAGCTGATGCTCGGTTGCTACTTGTCCCAACGCTTATGCGCGCTAACCGATACAGCCATCGAAGTGTCGCGATTCACGCTTGAAGGCCAAGCTGGCCAGGTGATCGACCAAGGGAAGTATATCGTCATCTGGAAACAAGCAGGTGGACAGTGGAAGCTACATCGGGATATCTTCAACAGCAGCCTACCAACATCAGGATAGTAAGCACGGGCAGCGCGAGACACGAACTAAACAACCGAGCGCCCCACGAAGGAGCGCCCGGCTGCAGGATATCGGTAGATGAGCAGGTGCAGCATAACACCTGTGCTGCTACGCTGCGATAGGCTACCAGTCCTATTTGGCGCTAAGAACGTCGCAGCAGCCTGCTCCTTGCGCTTAACGTGCCACGGCCATCAGCTGGTGGACAACGGGCACCGGAGGCGCCTGCGTGTGTATCCGTCGGTCTGCATCGAGCAGCACGGCGTGCCCGATCTCGATGCAATCGGCCTGTGCCCCCAGGCAACAGGCCGCACAGAACACCATCACCCCAAGCCCACTCACACTGATACTGATCAGCAACAGGATTACCAGCATTGTTTGCTCCTCATAGCTCCAAGCGCCCAACTACGCCCGCAGGCGTGCTTGGAGCCGCGCGCGGTTGCCCGCAGTCTAGGGGGTGGGGGTCTCCAGTTCGTCTCCGATGTAGTCGAAAATGGCCTCAACCTGTGAGCCAAGAAACGTCAGCGCAGCAACAACCGCGATTGCGATCAAGACCAGGATCAGCGCGTACTCAACCAGCCCCTGACCTTTCTCGTGGGTAAAGAATTGCGAAGCATGACCAATGGTTCCTTTCAGGAGTGGTGTTGCCGGGTATCTCGGGGGTGAGGAGATTACAACGTTTTGGAATGCTTGGAGGATACCACCGCTACCTGAATATCGAGGAACAATCGAGCCATCCTACGATGACAATCTGTTCAGCAGCGTCGGCAAGACAGCGCATCCACACACAAACAGCCGAGCGCCCCACGGAGGAGCGCCCGGCTGTTGGCAATCGATGAACTATGAACACGTGCAGCATACCGGCTGCACCGCTGGGCTGCGATAGGCTAGCAGTCCTGGTTGGCCGTAGGAGGGCCGCACAGGCCCGCTCAGCGCGGC
>JALZCF010000336.1 GCA_030863245.1 Chloroflexota bacterium | reverse complement strand
GGGGAGAAGATCGCGGTAATCGTAAACGAGTTCGGGGAGATAGGCATAGACAACCAGCTCATCGTCGGGGATACGGACGAGGAGATCTTCGAGATGAACAACGGGTGTATCTGTTGCACGGTACGTGGTGACCTGATCCGCATCTTGAACGAACTTCATGCCGGTAAAAGGGAAGGCTCTATAGACTTCGACAGGGTGGTCATCGAGACAACCGGGTTAGCCGATCCGGCGCCGGTGGTACAGACGTTTTTCACGGATCGGAAGATACAAAGACGCTACTACCCGGACGCCATCATCACGGTCGTGGACAGCAAACACATCGAACAACACCTGGACGACGGGCACGAAGCGGTGGAGCAGATCGCCTTCGCCGACCTGGTCCTCCTGAACAAGACGGACCTCGTACCGCCCGACTACCTCTCCCGGCTGGAAGACCGCATAAAGAGAACCAACGCCGCAGCCCGCGTGCTCAGGACGAAGCACTCTAAGGTGCCCATACATGACCTCCTCGATATTCGTGCTTTCGACCTGTCCCAGAAGCTCGAGGTAGATCCGGGATTCCTGGAGGAGGAAGATCACGAACACGACCAGTCGGTGACGTCCGTGGGCTTGCGGGAAGAAGTTCCCCTGGAAAGGATGAGGTTCCAATACTGGCTGCAAAACCTCCTCAACACCAAAGGACAGGACATATTCAGGTTCAAGGGCGTTCTGAACATCAAAGGGACGAACGAGCGGGTCGTGGCGCAAGGCGTACACATGCTCTCTACCCTTGCCGCGGATAGACCGTGGGAAACTGACGAACCCCGCATCAGCGAGATGGTGTTCATCGGTCGAAACCTGGACGCGGAAGAGTTGCGAAGTGGCCTCTCGGGCTGCCGCATCAGAAGCGAAGTCAAGCAGATATAAGGCGGGCCGCGCCCTGGCAGAAAACGAGCAGCACCGGAAGGAGGGCCTGTTGGCAGAGCGGCCAAGTCTGACGCTCTCGGGAGGAGTGGATGCGGTGCTTCTGCTCGGGAGGTACGGCCACCAGGGAGCAGCGGGCGAAGGGATGGAGTTCCTGGCGGAGGCGGTGCAGTCGACTGGCCGTTACCTGGCGGTTCGCACGGCCATTGCGGAGCGAGGGTTGACCTCGCTGCCAGAGGGACTTGAAGCCTGCGCTCAAACGGGAGCACGCAAGATCCTGGTGATACCGGTCTTCTTCGGGAGGGACCTCTCCCTGATCCACTGGCTCTCGAAGGCAGCATACCGTTGGTCGAGGGCGCGAGGCGAACCGGGGCCGGAGGTGGTCTTTGCCGGGGCGATCGGAGAACATCCCGCCCTGGGGGAGGCCGTGGTCCGGGCGGTAGCCGACGCGCAAGGCGAATTGTCCGTGCGCACGGACGACTTTCAGAGCCTGGAGGATCCCCCCGCCTGGTCCGTGGTACCTCCCCAAGAGCGGCACGTGCTCGCTTGCCTGGGACCTCGCTGCACCTTGCGAGGCGCAGGTGGACTGTACGTACAGCTCTGGAAGCGCCTCCACAAGCGGAGACTACTCCGTGGTCGAAGCGGCGTACACGCAGCCCAGACCGGCTGCCTCAGTCCGTGTAACCTGGGCCCGACGATAATCGTCTACCCGGAGGGCATCTGGTATTGCGGGCTGACCGCCGAGGCTATAGACCACATCGTGGACGAGCACTTCGTCGGCGGCAGGGTAGTCGAGGAGTACGCCCGGAAGCCGGGGCGCCACGACGAGCGGCCGGTGCCAAAAGAGGCGCGGTAGAGTTTTTCGTGTTGCGTGTTGCCCGTGTTGCGAACTGTGGAAGCCCGCGGGCCAGGGGTGTCCGGTCTCAGAGGTGTTGTGGACGAACATGGAACCTTGCACCTTTGGGCGGTGGTGTCCGATGTCGCAGAAGGTTGCGTTCTCCCCGATCGACCCGTTCGGCTCTACATCAGCTGCCCACCGTTGCGGCAGGGTTGGTGTTGTACGTCCCTGTCTGCTCGAAGGCGTGGGCGGCGCGTAACACGGTTCCCTCGTCCCACTTCTTGCCTATGAGCATCATGCCGACGGGCAGGCCGTCGGAGAGGCCGCAGGGGACGGACATCGCCGGGTGGCCGCTCACGTCGAAGGGGGCGGTGTTGGGGAGCATCTCCAAGGCGCGGGCGACTACCTCCTCGATCGGGGCGTCGGGATCGGGTATCTTCGTGGCCTTCAACGGGAGGGTTGGCATGAGCAGGAGATCCACAGACTCCAGCGCCTCGTCGTAGGCTGCCCTGAGCTTGCGTGCCAGGTTCTGCGCCTTAGCGTAGTAGCGGCCGTGGTAGCTGCCGCGCATGTACTCGCCCATGAGCATGGTCAGCTTGACGGTCTCCGAGAGGTCGTCGGCGCGCGTCAGACGGCCACGTCCGTAGGCATCGAGCAAGGATGTACTGTAATGGCCCTTCCAGTTGGTGCCCATGCCGTTGCCACGCACCATGAGATCCGTCGCGCCCTCGATGGCGATGGCGTTCCAGATGTGGATGCCGTCGAGGTGTAGCGGGATGGATACCTCCGTCACGTCGGCCCCAAGCTCCTCGAAGCTATTCGCCGCTCCCCGCACGGTCTCGTCCACGTCCTCCTCCGAGAGACTTGGCCAGCCGAAGCCCTCGGTTACGATGCCTATCTTCAGCCCCTGCGCGTTGCCATTCAGGGAGCCTTCGTAGTCCCCTACGCTGACGTCTTTTTGACGCGGGTCGAGGCCGTCCTCTCCGGCTACCGCAGCGAGGAACAGGGCCACGTCCGAGACGTTCGAGGCTATGGGTCCGAGGTGATCCAGGGTGAGCTCTATCGGGA
>JALZCF010000332.1 GCA_030863245.1 Chloroflexota bacterium | reverse complement strand
ACTCTCAATGGAATACAGTTCTAGTTGTACGCAGATCTTGCCCTACGAATCACCTTGAGGCGTTAGTTGCATCTTAGGTAATAGCAGGGGTAATATATATCCTATCCAAAAACGCGGCTCTATACCTCGGCGGTATGTTTGCCCTTCCCCTGCATCGCCGTGTACCTACTACTCTCGAGGTGCGCGTTTCTGTTCTCAGGACTTAGCGATTGTTGCGCTGATGACTGCCTGGTGTAGAAGGTCTCGACGACGTAGTAAGGGTAGAGCTAGAATGCTGAGGCAAGATTCACACGCGATCTACACTCCCCTGCAGCGCAGGCAGGATGTGCTGGCATGCGCCGAAGCATTAGTCCGGACGCAGGCTGAGCCCGATCAACGCCAGTTACTTGAGACGGCACTAATCGGTTTGCAGGACCCGGTCCTTGATGATCCCCCTCTCTTACTCGCTTGTGTGCACTTGCCTCTTCTGGTCCACGCCGCGCTTGTGGGCGATGATGCCCCGGCCGTGCCACTCGCCGCGCTGCTGGCGCTATTGCATTTGGGCATCGATATCTTCGACGACCTAGCCGATGGCGACTTGCCCGCTCATTGGGCCGGCTGGCACCCTTCGGCCATCAATCTAGCGGCGGCCACGCTGCTATCTGCTCTGCCCCAACTAGCGCTCGCCGAGCTAGACGCCCCGTCCGCTACCCTCGTCGCCATGCAGCGCACCCTGGCACAAGGCCTCATGCGGATGAGCGCGGGCCAGCAACGTGACCTGGCTATGGTAGGCGCCTACAGTGTCAGTGCGCAAGATATCGAAGCCTTGGTCGTCGCCAAGAGCGGTGAAGAGCTGGCGCTATTCGCCGCCCTAGCAGCTCAATTCGCGGGCATGCCATCGGAAGTCGTAGCCATCGCCGCCGCCCTCGGTCGCGCGCTGGGCACAGGCCGGCAGATTGCCGAGGACTGTTACGATCTGTTCACCGCCTCCCACAGCCGCGACCTCGCCAATGGCACCCGTACCTTGCCTCTGGCACTGTACCTCGCGCGGCAACGACCTGAGGAAGCGGGTAGCTTCCTCGATCTCCTTGCGCAGGCGCGCGTCGATAGGGTGGCCCAGGGGGTTGTGCGGCAGCGCCTGCGCGAAGCGGGCGTGCTGCGACACTGTGCCGTCATCGTCGAGATCTACTGCCAGCAAGCACGTCGCCTGCTGGCACAACTGAATGCTCAGGAACCAGGCTATCGTGGTCTCCAGGCGATGATCAGCACGGTCTCCTTCTTCCCCGATCAGCATTCCGTCGATGGCCAGGCGGCGATAAGCGATGGATAAGATGTGCAGGACCTGGGACTAACTGGCGCCATGCCAGAAAGCCGAGCGTTTTTTACTTCACCATCTGAAAGGAGGCGTCGAATGAGTCGAGAGTCGATTGCGCAACTGATGGATCGCTGGATCAATGAGCCGCAGTTTCGTGCCGAGATGCGCCGGGACCCCGAAGGTGCCGTGCGGCGCAGCGGGGTGCAGCTGACCGAGGACGAAATGGCAGCATTGCGAAGTATAGACTGGAGTCAACCCGACGAAGAACTCCGCGCGCGCGTGAACAAGTGCTAAGCTAGGTGGCTTACCGGGTAGGTCCCCTTGCGTGTGGGGATGGAGCGGCAAGGGGACCTGCTTGGCTAGCTGGGGTGGGCTTGCTTGGTTAGCTGGCCGACAGTTGGCAGCCTCTCACATCGAGGCAGCAGATGTGAGGTCGGATGCGCAGCGGGCAAGAGCCAGCCGAATGGGGATAAGAGGCAGATGATCAATGAGGCGGCTAGAGCCGAAGTAACAGAGGGCGTCGTTCCGCTGGGACAGCGCGTGGCATTGTTAGCGATCGTGCCGGCCTTTGCCGGGCTCAGTTCCCAGGCCCTGGAGGCGTTGGCTGGGCACCTGCGCGAGGAAGCGTATCCAGCGGGTAGTACCTTGATCACGGAAGGCGACGTGGGCGATCGACTGTACCTGATCGTGCACGGTCGCGTCGAAGTATCCGCGGCGAGCGCGGGTGCTAGTATCCCGCTCCATACCTTAGAGGAGGGGGAGCTCTTCGGTGAGATCGCACTGCTCATGCCTTCGCTACGGCGCACCGCCACCGTGACCGCGCTCACTGACTTGCTTGTTTTGACCCTCAGGGCAGCCGAGTTTGAGGCCTTCTTAGCGGCATATCCGGCGGCGCGGAGCGCCTTCGTCGCTTCCGCCGAGATTACCCTCACCTTTAAGTTCCTCAAACAGGCCAGCCCGTTTACCACGCTTGACAGGTCCCACCTGCGGTGGCTGGCTGCACGGATCGAGCACCTCGTCGTCCCAGCCGGTACGACTATCATTCAGCAGGGCGAGCCAGGCAATACCTGCTACCTCCTGCATAGCGGCCGGGTGGAGGTGCTCGTACGGGAAGAAGGGGGGGCCGAGCGCTCATTGGAGACACATGGTCCGGGCCGTCTCTTCGGTGAAGCCGCTCTGCTCATGGATGCACCACGCAATGCCACCGTGCGTGCCTTGGAGACGTGCGAGTTGCTCGTGTTGCATCGCGCGGATCTGCTTGAGGTAATGCGTGCCGACGCCAGGACGAATGCCGATATCATTGCCTTAGCCCGCTTGCGCGACCGACCGCGCCAGGCGCCTGGCATACTCGCCTACCATCGCCCGACACCTGAGGGGGAGATGATTACGATCCTCAAGGATCCGCGCCGCGGCGTCTACTACCGACTCTCCCCGCAGGGTTGGTTTATCTGGCAGCGCCTGGATGGTAGCCACAACCTGCGCGATCTAACCCTTGATTACCTGGCTGCCTTCCAAGCTTTTGCGCCTCAGGCGATTAGCGAGGTTGTGTACGGTCTGGCGGCCGCCGGGTTTGCCGAGGGCCTAAGACTGCGCGCTGATGTGCAGGAAAGCACCTCCCGTGTCTCCGCGTGGGAACAGATGGTCCGGCTTGCGCGCCGCGTCCTGGAATGGCAGATCAGCCTGCACAACGTGGATAGGCGTGTGACATCGCTATATCAGGCCGGATTACACCGGCTCTACAGCTGGCCCGCCCAGCTCATGCTCGGCGTGATAGCGCTTGCCGGGCTGATCGCCTTCGCGCTGACTGCTACCCAGATCAGCGCCACCGTGCTTAGCACACCAGGCGGGGTGCACCTGTTGTGGTTCCTAATCCCCGCGACGCTGTTGAGTATCCTGATTCACGAGGCGGGCCATGCCTTCACGACCAAGGCCTTCGGCCACGAGGTTCCACGGGCGGGCATTGGCTGGTACTGGTTCGCGCCGATGGCGTTCGTCGATACGTCTGATATGTGGCTCGCTGGCCGGTGGCCCCGCATCGCCGTCAGCCTCGCTGGCCCCTATACCAACCTGCTCCTCGGCAGCGCGAGTGCGCTCGCTGCCTGGCTAGCGACCAACGACGTCCTCACGGCTGCCCTCTGGCAGTTTGCGCTGGTCTCCTACAGCACCGTGTTGTTCAACCTCAACCCCTTGCTCGAGTTTGATGGCTACTACGTGCTCATCGACCTACTCGAACGTCCCAACCTGCGTGAACAGGCACTTACCTGGCTGGGCAGTGAGCTGCCCAAGGCCGTGCGCGTGCCCAGCATGCTGCGATGTCATTGGGTAGAGGTACTCTATGGCTCGGCCTCGCTCCTCTATGTGGTGCTGATCGCCATACTCACCGTGATCGCCTATCGCGTCTTGCTGCAAGATTGGATGGCCCGCCTCCTGCCGGCGCCGCTTGCCATAGGGCTGGCATGGGTACTCGCGGTGGCAGCGGTCATCCTGTATGCTGTCGTAATGATCAGCGAGTTGCGTGGTCTAGGGGGACGTGCAAAAATCGCGTTGTGATTGTGTAAGGAATAGTGTTTCTCTAACACAGTCAACACTACGATTCTAAGGAACGAGCGAGGGTTTGGATCCTTGCCATGCTTCGCGTTATGCTGCGCTGCCTCGCACCGAATTGACCTTTTCAGACAGGTTCTGAGTAAAGAAGGAGGACCCCCTTGACAAGCAGGCCAGATCGCGAAGGCAGCCCTCACCCCGCTACGCCGCTGCACGTGCGCTGGCTGTCGCTGGCGCGGCTCGGCTGGCTCGGCCTCGTCAGCCTGACCCTCGCTGTCGTCGCGGCCGGTAGTGCGCCCCATTGGCAGCAGCTGCAAACGCCCTGCGCCGTCGGCCACTGCACGTACTTCCAGCTGACCTATGACGATGCGCGTGCCTTGGCGGAGCTCGGCCTCTCCCTCGACTTCTATGCCTGGCACATCGTGGCCTTGGCCCTCTGCACCATCGCGGTGCTGATCAGCTTGGCGGCGCTACTCATCAGCCGCCAATCCGGCTCGCGCATGGCGCTGTTCGTCGCGTTTGCGTTGGTGGCGTTGGGGCCGACCTTCTTTGCGGCGCTCTCGGAAGCGCTGGTGCAGCGCCATCCGCTCTGGCACTGGCCGGTCGGGGTGCTGCAGGCCTTTGGCTTGTGGTGCCTGGTGAGCTTTGGGTATCTCTTTCCCAATGGCCGCTTTGTGCCCCCGTGGACCCGCTGGCTGGCACTGTTCTTAGTGCTGCCCGTGCTGGCGATTGGCTTGGCCTCGCTGCCTACGGTCGTTAGCGCCACCACCGCGGCGCACCGCCTCCTGTTACTCGTCCTCTTGAGCGGCATGGTCGTGGGGGCAGTCGTCCAAATCTATCGCTACCGGCAGGTCTCGAGTCCCCTCGAAAAGCAGCAGACCAAGTGGGTCGTGTTTGGCTTTAGCCTCTTTATCCTGGTGGCGGTGATGGTGGCAGTGGTTCCCCTGTCCGTGGCGCCAGTGCACCAGCCGGGCCTGCCCCGTGCGCTCTACTATTTGGTCGGAGGCACGCTCTTGCCCCTGTTCCTGCTGCTCTTCCTGCTCACCTTCGCGCTCGCGATTCTCCACTACCGCCTCTACGACATCGACCTCCTCATCCGGCGCACGCTGATCTACGCGCTGCTCACCCTTGCGCTGGCGTTGGTCTACTTCGGCACCGTCATCGCCGTCCAATACCTCTTCCGCGCCCTGACCCACCAAAACAGTGATGTCGCCATTGTCGTTTCCACCCTGGCCATTGCCGCTTTGTTCAACCCGTTACGGCACCGTATCCAGGATTTCATTGACCGGCGCTTCTACCGCCGCAAATATGATGCGCAGAAGACGTTGGCGGCCTTCAGTCAGACGGTGCGCCACGAGGTCGAACTGGACAAGCTGACGGGGGAACTAGTACGGGTCATCGAGGAGACGCTGCAGCCGGCGCATATCTCCTTATGGTTACGCAGCGATGTGCCACCGCTCAGCGAGGAGGCAGGGCCCAGCGACGAGCGCTAAGAAGGCGCGCACCCCGCTTCGTGTAGGAAAGAGACTACTGCCGCCCGATAGCCCCTCCCTACACGAAGCACATCTATCAAGAGGTTGGCAACGCGGGGACGCAACGTACTCGGAGGACAAATGCAAACCACAGCCAACGAGGAGGCATGAATGATGACCGTACGCCGGGTGGTGGTCGATCACGTCGATCTGTTGGTACGCGACCTGGAGGCGAGCCGAAGGTTCTATCAGGCTATCTTGGAGCCACTCAGCTATGGCATCATGGCGCAGTCGGATACAAGCGTTAGCTTCGGCGTGGCGGGGGCGGACGACTTCGGAATCAATCACAGCGACACGCCAACCTCCCAGGCCCACGTGGCCTTTGTCAGCCCCAGTCGGGCAGCCGTGGACGCCTTCTATGCGAATGCGCTGGCCACCGCATGCTGCAGCGTGCATACGAACCGCTTCATTTGCGATGCTGCATTCCACAATTGGTATAAGAGGCCGAGGAGAAAGGCGCGATCCATCTTGGTTGCTAGCGAGAATAATCCTTCTCTGATGTAGTGCCTCTGACAAGACACGAAGCCGTTAGCTAATGAGAAGGGTCATTCCCAAAAGCCAATACCGTCTTTACGCTTTAGCCAGATGCGATCATGCCCTGCATGAGCTGACAGGCCGCGCCATCGTTGGCTTGTGTGGTTCTTCGTCTTGGCTGGGAACACCGGGATGAGGGCCTGTAACCTCACAACCGTAGCGTGCCGCGGTCGTTACCCACTGCTCAAGACGGTAGGCGTTGCCTGCCACCCCTGAAGCGGTCTGCTCTAGCTCATGATAGAAGCCTTCGAAGCCCGCGGGAGCAAAGAGGGTCAGGACACGAGCAGCTTCGGTTAATACCGTGAAGGTGTGCTCCGCGCCACGTGGCACCGCGATGGCTCGTCCTTCAGGTACACGAAACCAGATTCCCTCAATAAAGAGGGCGAGCTCCCCTGCCAGCACATAGAGAAGCTCATCTTCCCAATGATGGCAGTGGCAGGGCGGTTCGCTACCAGGCTGCTCCACCGTTTCGATCAGCGCGAGGCGACCGCCCGTTACCTCTGCCCCTACCAGAACCGTCACGGAAGCTTTGCTCGAGGTGGTCATGGTTCGTACGGAGATCCTACTAGGTAGTGCAAGATTGGTAACGCATTGACAGATTGCTTTCGGCTCGATAGCTTCTCGAGTGGTCTGAGCCTTCCTGGCAAGCTACGCATCGTTTCGGATGGCTCGGATGGAGCATTATGGTTCGACCACCAGCGTGCCCTCCATGCCCAGCTCGCGGTGACCAGGAATCTGGCAGTAGTAGCTGTAGGTACCGGGCTCGGTTGCCTTGAAGAGTGCCAGGCTGCTGCCACCGACCGGAATCGGAACGTGGACGTTGAGCTCATCGATATCGAAGCTGTGCGGCGCATTATGCGTGTTGTCGAGCCGCAACGCGACGGTCTCGCCGGCGCGCACCCGTAGCTCGGGCAGGTCGAAGGTGAAGCCGGGCGTGTTGAGGGCGGGCAGCGCCGCCAGCACCTCGGGGCTCACCGCCGTCCCGGTCTGCTGGGGAAGTGCGGCCACCGCGATGGCGCCCACGCCTAGCATCGCTACGCCCACCAGCGTCGCTGCTAGCCCACGTGGGGTGCGACGCTGGGCAGCCGGGTAGCGGTAGTTCTGCACCGCCGCCGCCATGCCCGCGCCGATACTCACGACCGCCAGCGTCACGGCGATAACCATGAAAGCGAAGGGGTGGAAGGAGGCAGGATGGGTGAGATCGTAGACGATGGGCCCCCAGTTGCCCGCCAGCACGAGCACGCCGAAGAGCGTGCCGAGCAGGGGCGTCCAGCGCCAGCCTCCTACAGGATAGCCCAAGATGAGCGTGGCGGCGAGCAGCTCGAGCACGGCAAAGAGTGTCAGCTCGGGCGCGAACTGGCCGAGGAGCCCCACCTGCGCGTAGACCAGCGACAAGGCTGCACCGAGCAGCGCGGCGGCACTTACGCGGTTAAGGGCGCTGAGCGGTGCGCGCGTCACCGTCATTGCGGGGGTAGTGAGTGTGGGATACGTGGTAGCCATGAGCGTTCTCCTTTCGAGAACTGGGTGAAGATGGAAAACTGTAAGTGGTATCGATGCCCAAGCGGGCGTGAAGCATCGTCTTCGAGCAACACTTTACCTCCCTTGCGGTCTGCCAACCACCCACACCACTCCCACAGTTTGTCCCACACTTGAACTGTGGGAGGAACCTTGCCAGAACATGCTATAATCTAGCCGACTCAACCGGGAAGGAGCCTCAGCAGGATGGGAAGCAAGCCAACTCGCTCACAAAGAGGAACCTTCGCCAGCCAGCTGCGGCAATTGCGCGAGGCAGCGGGGTTGACGCAACAGCAAC
>JALZCF010000307.1 GCA_030863245.1 Chloroflexota bacterium | reverse complement strand
TCCTATTCTGTTGCATGTTGCATGTTGTGTGGTGCGTGGTGCGTGGTGCGTGGTGCGTGTTACGGATTGTGTGGTGCATATGCTAGCCTCGGTTTCGCTTTTCTGTAGGGCTTGACAGGTGCGGGGGAGCGGCGTATGATTCGTGATGCTTGTAGCATGTGCGGTGCCGCAGGCCGTTGCGATTATTGGATCCTTCAGGAGTTCCATCGTGTCCACCGCGCTCGACGCGGACAGTTCTAGTCCGGTAACAACTCAATATAGCGGGCTCTGTTCTGACGGGCATTCGGTGGGAGCTAGATTGAACCCGGGAATCTCCCACAGCGCGTAATCGACAAGCGCCACTCTCCTTCTCCTGGCACCTCCCGGCCCACCGTCGGAACTCGCTCCCGCGGTGATTTCCCTTGGGAGGTGCTCCACACTCTTCCCCTCCGTTGTAGCCTGAGCCACCATTATATAGAGCTGAGCTGGTGAGTCTAAACTGGTGTTGCATGTTGCATAGTACGTGGTGCGTGATGCGTGAACTGTAGGTGAGATCGCCACACTTACTCACCTCTGTGATAAGTCATGCACCACTACAAAGTATGCCTTTGGGACATAACCCGTAGCATGCAACATGCAACTAGACAAGTTTCACGCTTTCGGCCTTGGAAGGAGAAGCGCCTATGACTGACATTCTGATCCAACCGACCCTCGCGGAACGTATCGAGGCCCTTGTTGAGGTAGACGGCACGAACAAGGCGGCCCTTCGGACACTCCTCGCCGAGTACCACCCCGCCGATATCGCCGAGGTGTTGGATGAGCTCAGCGATAGGGCGCAGCTCGCCGTCTTCAACCTGCTCTCAAGAGAGATAGCCAGCGAGGTCCTTGACGAGACGGATCCGGAGGTGATGCGCTATATCTTCGAGGAGCTTCCAGACGAGCGGCTGGCGGACCTCCTCGAAGAGCTACCGATGGATGACGCAGCCCGCCTGCTGGCCGAGCTCCCCGATGAGAACGCGGAGACCCTCCTCCAACTGATGGAGCCCGAGGATGCGGCCGAGGTAATGGATCTGCTGGGCTATCCCGAGGAGAGTGCCGGTCGACTGATGACCGACAAGTTCGTTCGCCTACGGAGCGAGTGGACCATTACGGAGGCCATCGACTACCTGCGTCACATCGATCCGGAGACAGAGACCGTCGCTTACCTCTATGTTGTGAATGAACAGGAGCAGCTCATCGGTGTGGTTCCCCTACGTGCGATGCTCACCTCGCAGCCCGAGCGAACCGTGGGCGAGCTTGCCACCCCCCGTGTCATCTCCGTCACGGTTGACACGGACCGGGAAGAATTAGCAGAGATTGTTGCCAAGTACGATTTCTCTGCTATCCCGGTGGTGGATGCAGAGGGGCGCCTCCGTGGGATCGTCACGGTGGACGATGTGGTCGATATTCTCGAAGAGGAAGCTACCGAGGATATCCAGCGGCTAGGCGGCTCCGAACCATTGGACCAACCCTACTTTACCGTACCGATCCTCACGATCGCACGCAAGCGTATCGTCTGGCTGCTTCTCCTCTTCTTCGGTGGCACCCTGACCAGCACGGTGATGAGTCTCTTCGAGGAGGAGCTCAGTCGTGCGTTGACCCTATCATACTTCATCCCACTGCTCATTGGAACCGGCGGTAACGCTGGCTCCCAAACGGTTAGCACGGTGATCCGTGCTCTGGCGGTAGGTGACATCGAATGGCGTAACGGAATCCGCGTCCTCGTGCGTGAGCTATCTATCGGCCTGGTCGTGGGCGGGATTTTGGGCATCGTTGGCCTTCTCTACGCGCTCATCTTTTGGGATGCATCGCTACCGTTGGCTCTTGTGGTCGGCCTGACGCTGCCGGTCATCTGCACTTGGTCCAAGACGGTGGCGAGCCTCGTACCGCTCGTGGCCGAGAACGTCGGCATTGATCCAACCGTTGTCTCGGCGCCTCTCATCACCACCATCGTGGATGCGACGGGTCTAGCGATCTATTTCCTGATCGCCAAGATGCTCCTCGGGTTATAATACCAGTTGCGTTTTGAAATGCCGCCGATGGATCGTAGTAGACACTTTAGTGTTCGTCCGCCTCACGAACACTAATGAGAATTGTAGAAATAAACAGGATAACGTAGTGTCGGTCCAATACCCCGATTTAATAAACAATCCTCATAAGTGTTTACTACGAACCTTTACGCGTTTCACAGCACAATTGGTATAACGTAAGGGGAAGGAGAGAGAGTCCCGAGCCTGTGGAGGTTACTATGTTTGGAACGAGCCTTGCTCCTTCTGTGATAAGTGTGAAGGGCAATGAAGCGCCGCATGCGGCACGATCGAAGATCAAGAGGAGAAAATAACGAGGAGTTATCCCAATGCAGTCATCAGAGGAACGAATGGCGAAACTAGTGGAACGTTTGCGACAAGCTCCGGCTCTGCCAGCCACCTTGCCCGACCAGCAGGGGCGTATCGTGCGTGGGGCCTTGGACGGACAGAGCGTTTACGAGATTGCGCAGGCTGAGGGCATTGCGGAGGAGGCGGTTTGGGAGACGCTGGGAACCGCGGCACAGAGTGCCATCAACCAGATGCCCGAGGATCGTGTAGAGATGGGTGGCATGGGCAGCGACACTGACCCAGGTGTGACCGGCGGGTACGGCGATACCGCTCTCGGCAGCCTGGAGGGAGAAGAGCCTACGCCAGAATAAGGGCAATGAACAGGCTTCGCGAGCGGCTTGGCTCTCGGGCATCCATCACAAGGTTCTCGTTCAGAAGTTGGCCCGAAACGTTGATTAAAGGTCGGCGAGCTGATCCCCCGGATCAACCCCTAGACCACGTTCCTCGCGCCATTCTTGCTCGGTCGGCACCCCTTGCTCTTCGTCAACTCGCTCCCGGGTGACTTCCGGCTCTTCGTCACGACGTTCTTCTGGCTCTTCACGATCGACGATGTCATCTCGTCTATCAGTCATCAAGATGTAGCTCCTTTCCGACGGTCATATTCTATTCCGCTTGCCGATAC
>JALZCF010000305.1 GCA_030863245.1 Chloroflexota bacterium | reverse complement strand
TCGCTCTCGTGTGATACGGAACGCCTTTAGGAGGGAGACGAGATTCTTGCGAGGCTCGATGGTGCCCACAAAAAGCGCGTAGATAGCAGGTAGGTTGTACTTCTGCCGGATTTGCTCCTGCACAGTTGTAGGCTCGGGAGCAAAACGCGGGTTTGCTCCCTCGTAGATGACTACAACCTTGCTGTCATCGATACCATAGAGTTGAATGGCGTCGCGTTTGGTAGCCTCTGAAACCGCTATGATGGCGTTGGCAGCGTGGAGGAAACGCCCTAACATCAACGACAAAAAGAACCGGTTGAGGATGCTGTGCGTCTCTGGAAAGTGGCGAAAGCTCAGATCGTGTAATGTGAAGATTGTGCTGCCGTGCTCTAGTCGAGGTAACAGATGATCGGTGGCATGAAATAAGGAAACATGTGGAAACAGCCTATCTTGCGGATTGCGTGCAAGATGAGATAGAAGCACGCTTAGCCGCCACGCTTTGTTCGGCATCTCTGTGGTGAGTCGTGGCAACCGGTCAAGCGGGGCGGGAACCTGAGCCGTTGAGGCGTGATTGTAAAAGACAACGATCTCTTGCTCTCTATCTACCTCCAGCATTGCCGTCACGATCTCGCGAGCATAGCGACAAATACCGGCACGCTGATGAACGGCAGGGGCGATGTCGATGCAAACCCTCAACGCATCGCCTCGTAAATGTCGCTCATTCGTCGAGCAGCCGCTTCCCACGTGAATGTCGCTGCCCGTGCCAGTCCTCTGACGCGCATCGTCTCGCGCAGTGTCTCGTCAGACAACACCCGAAGGATCGCGGCTGCCAAGGCTGTCTCATCGTCTGGTGGCACTGGTAAACCTGCCTCTCCAACGACTTCAGGGAGACTAGCCACGTCTGAGTACACGACCGGCACGCCGCAAGCCATGGCCTCCAAGGGAGGGAGGCCGAATCCCTCATAACGTGACGGGAACACGAAGAGCGAGGCCTGATTGTACAGCATAGGTAGCGCTTCATCGGCCACGTAGCCAGTAAAATATACCCGCTGCTCCAGGCCAAGCTCCTTCACTCGCCTGAAAAGGGGATCGGTGTACCAGCCCTTCTTTCCCGCAATCACAAGATCATGATGGATAGTCGAAGCTAACTGACCGAACGCAGAGATCAACGTATCGAGACCTTTACGAGGCTCGAGCGTACCCACGTAGAGGATCATATCGTGCGGCAGTTGGTATCTCTGCCGTACCTGCGCCAGGGCAACCTCATCCCCCATCGGTCGATACACCTCGCTCACTCCAGGATACACGACATCGATTTGATCCGGCAGAAAGTTCAATAAGTGCACCATATCGCGTTTGGTGTGCTCCGAAACCGCAACAATTTTATCGGCTCGTCGGATGGTACGTGGTAGCCACCGTCCCCAGTAAAAGCGGGAGATGGGCGGCAAATTGCCGGGAAAGAGGGCGCCGATCAAATCATGTACCGTCAGGATGACGGGGCAAGGTTTCCATAACGGCGCATCGAAGCCGGTGACATGAAGCAGATCAACCCCCGCGGCGCGAGCTAGGCGGGGGAGCTCGATTTGCTGCCAGCGTAGTCGCTGGTCGATGCGTAGCTCCAACGATCGATGCCAGGCGAGCGGGACGTACTCATGCTCAGGAGCGACATGCTCTAGGGCGTGCAATAGGTTAGTGGTGTATGAACCGATGCCTGTTTTGCGGCCCTGTGTAGAGTGGGTATCAATAGCGATTCTCATTGGTTCAGGCAACGATCGAGAATAATCTCCTCTGCATGTCGGACATTCGCGCCCGCGTCGTAACGAGCGACGGCATGAGCACGTCCTGCCTCTCCAATACGCTGTCGCAGCGCATCGTCCGTCAAGAGTGTCAATATCGCTTCAGCCAGAGCAACTGGGTTCCGCTCTGGGACAAGGATACCGGCTACTCCATTGGGCACATACTCAGGAATAGCCCCACTTCTCGTCGATACAACCGGGACACCGCTAGCCATTGCCTGGATGTTGGTCATTCCGACGTACTCCTCCCACTTTCTCGTCGTTACTGAAGGTGAGACGAAGATGGTTGCTGCTCGGAAGTAGGGGGGCAGATCGCGATTCTTAACTGTTCCGAGGCAGGACACCTGATCCGGCGAGTAACAGTCGTGAATGACTCGCTCGACTTCAGCACGTTGTGGTCCGTCCCCTATCATCACCAATCGAACGATCGGCACCTCGCGTTGTACCAATTCAAATGCCTCGAGCAGATCAAAGATACCCTTCTCCGCATCGATTCTACCCACAAACAGCAGGGTTGGTCCCTGCCATTCCGGCTCACGACCGTCCCGGTTGGTCGCGAACTCATTGAGGTCCACCCCCCATGTGCCATACATATGCCGGACCATCTTCCTCTCTGGCACCCCCATCTCCCTTAGATTGCGGCGTCCGCCTTCGTTCATGTAGAAAAAGAACCTCGTGTAACGTAGGTAGGGCTGCAAGAGATACTTGAGCAGAAGGGCAGGCAGGCGCCCATACTTTTCAGCGAGGGGACGACTGATATGAACGCCTCCTATCAAGGGAACTTGTCGGATGACGGCGTATAAGAAGATGACGAACTGATAGGGCAACTGGCTAACCGCAAACGGTTCCACGCCCTGGACAATATCCGGTTTCGCTCGCCACAAATGCCGAAGTAAATCTAATGGATTCTGGTATGGAACCAAGGAGTCATCTTTATCCTCTGGCAGCAAATCATTGTAAGGCGCTTGCTTATATAGGTGGACCAAGCACAGCCGTTGCAGATGGCGTAGGGGCAATACCAAATCACGCCGGATATCAGTGCTCACCATGGCGAGCGTGGGCGGGACTGGAGTGTGAGCTGGCATCAGACCAAGGAGGTTTATGAACAGTATTGTAGTCGACGGCGTAGGGCAATGACGTTGGAGACGAGGCGGTTCCCCCACTGGCTCTTACTCAGGAAGTTGTATAGCAAGTAGAGGTAGACGATCCGCAGAGGTGTTACGAGCGGATCGCGCGAAACGAGAATTGCTTGCCGGAAGGCATTGAATGCCTCCCTTCTTCGACCGATGCTCAGCCATTGTAGACCTACATCGATGTAAGCATTACGGTAGGCGATCTGTTTGATCTCTAGAGCCTCGGGCGGCACGTCAGGACGCGCATAGACTTTATCCAGTACTTTCAAGCGGCTCGTAAACACCTGGACATATACTCCGGAAGTAGGGGCGGTGGTCCTGCCGCTATGGTAGCGAAATCTGGCAAGAATGCGGTCGGCAAAGATGATTGGGTAGTATTGAGCAATGCGCAAGAACATATCCCAGTCGACACGCCCTACCAGCGATTCGTCGAACAAACCCACCT
>JALZCF010000297.1 GCA_030863245.1 Chloroflexota bacterium | reverse complement strand
CGGCTGATACCTCCCCGGTGCCGCTGACCGACACGGTGCGGACCGGCTCCTCCAGCGTGGGCGTCGTGTCCCCTTGAGCGGTCGCGAAGCGCCCACCGAGAGCCACCAATAGCACACCGACCGTCACGACGGCGACAAGAACTGTTAGGGCGATCGATTGATAGGATTTCATGGGTCCTCCTTGTAGGGTTTGGTGAGCGGAGCAGGTGGATGTTACATGTTGCATGTTGCATGTTGCGTGGTGCGTGGTGCGTGGTGCGTTTACTGCAGAACGCGTAACGTGCGGCATGCAATGTCTTTGTGATTTCACCTGTTCGGCTCGATGGTTTGATTGTGTTCGGTGATAGAACGTTTGGGGGCCGCGGAAAGTTCCAAGGTGTGGTGGCTATTCTCCTGTGAGATGGGGATGGGGTTGGTCTGTGGGGTTTAGGAGAAGGGGTGTTGGATCGTGACCGAGCACGCGGGCGGCTTCGCGGAGGCTCTGGTTGACTGCCTCACGTTCGAAGGGTGCGCGAAGGTTTGCATTGGCCGACCATGCGAGCTGGCGCACATGCTCCCACAGGGCGGCACGCTCGGCAGGTTGCGACACGGCGTAACCAATCTGGCGGTACACGCGAAGTAAATGGGACATGACGACAGGATCGCTCGCCCCGTAATGGCGGATCTGATTGAAGGCGACATCGAGCAGGGCGGCAAAGGTCTGGCCCGGCGCGATGACCCGTAGCTTGCCGGTCGAGTCGCAGCGATAGGGGGAAACGGGGGGGTGGTGTGCCAGTTCGACGACTATCGAGGCGAGGCCATCGATGCAGTTGACCGCGGTGGCGGGATCGTTGATCGCGGGTGAGAGGGCACGGATCGCCATCTCGTCCAGTTGCTGCGCGCCATAAAGGAAATCTTGCAGCAAGGTGCGCTCGTCTTGTAGCACAATGGTGGCTTGGACGAGCTTGGTGAGGGAGTCTGTCTTGTCTGCTGGCCAGACCGTAGCGAGCGGTGTATTACGGAGTACATGGTCGCCCACTGTGATCTCGAGCTGTACGAGCGCCCCCGCCCGGGTTACTGCAGTTAGCAGCTTGTCTGAGACAATAGCGGCCACATAGCCATCGCGGGTTGCCACAATCGTGCCTGGAGTCTCCTTGGGCATCTCGGGTGGCTGCTCAGCCGGCCAGGGCCGGCCCATGTCCTCGGGAAAGACAACCTCCATCACTTCCTTCGTTTCGGTCTCGATGCGCTTGATGATATCGCTCACCTTGATGGAGTGGGCAACGTGGCCGAGGAAGTAGATAAAGGCGAGGGTAGCAATGAAAATGAAGACGAGTGCACCGGCTACAGAGAGTGGTGGGATATAATCCGCCTCCACCGTCCCCCTCACCTCTCGCAGGACGAAGAGCGTATAGAGGAAGGTGCCGAGAAAGATACCCAACACGTGTTGATTCATCGGATCGGAGAGGTACTCATCGAGAATGCGCGGCGAGTAGGCATTGGACGTCTGAACCACGCCGAGCATGATGATGGAAAAGGCCAGGGTGGCGACGGTGAGCAGGGCGCTGGCGATGGCACCCAGGAGGGTACGGGCGCCGGCTACTTCCGCCAGCAAGAGATAGGGCAGTTCGAGATAGATCTCCCTCGTGCTCAACTGACGATCCAGGGTGATGAGAACGAGGGCCAGCCCGGATAGCCCTATTACCCAGAGCAACGGGAGGAACCAAAAACTGGATTCAAGGTTATGCCGTAGCACACGGAATCGCATGATGCCCTCCTTCTTGGTCGAGCTGTTAGCCTAGTTGTATCCATTCATGCTACCGCGTCCCATCTGTTGAGGTTCCTACCGCACGCCGCGGGGGACGCGGAAGAAGAGATCCGCGACGGTGCCAAGGCGAACCTCCTGCTTTGATTGGGGCCAGATGCCGGGAATGGGCGTGTTGCAGTGGGGGCAGGCGCCATCCGGGGTGAGGTGGTAGTCGAGGATGACGTAGCCGATGCGTTCGATCAGGGTGGCGTGGCAGGTGGGGCAGAAGGTGTTTTCATAGGGTCCTACCTGTCCCGGCAGGTTGCCCGCGTAGACGTAGCGCAGGCCCTCCTCGTAGCCGAACTCGGCGGCACGGATGAGGGTGCGGGCGTTGGTGTTGTCCGGGTCGCGCATCTTGTAATCTTTGTGGAAGGCGGTGACGTGCCAGGGGATGTCGGGCGATACGGATTTGATGAAGCGGGCAGCGTCGCGAAGCTCTTCCTCGGAATCGTTGAAGCCGGGGATGATGAGGGTCACGATTTCCAGCCAGAAGTCGAGCTCGTGGACCATGCGTATGCCGTCGAGGATGTGGTCGAGGACGGCGCCCAGCTTGCGGTAGGGTTTGTCGCGCATGGTTTTGAGGTCGATCTTGTAGCCGTCGGTGTAGGGGCGGATGTACTCGAGGACCTCGCGGGTGGCGTTGCCGTTGGAGATGTACATGCAGGTGAAGCCGGCGGCCTTGGCCTCTTTGAAGATGGACATCGCCCATTCGGAGGTGATGAGGGGCTCGTTGTAGGAACTTGCCACGCACTTGGCGCCGTTTCGTTTCGCGAGTTCGACGAGTTGCTCGGACTCGACGGTGGCGGGGGAGCGGCCGGCGTTGGCGTCGCGCAGGGTCTGGGAGATGTCCCAGTTCTGGCAGTACGAACAGTGCATATCGCAACCCAGCATGCCGAAGGTGAGGGTGTCGGAGCCGGGGTGGATGTGGAAGAAGGGTTTTTTCTCGGTGGGGTCACATTGGAGGGCGGCGACGTAGCCCCATGGGACGTAGAGTTTGCCGCCGAGGTTGTAGCGTACCTGGCATATGCCGCGACCACCTGGAGTGATAGTGCAGTTATGGGCGCAGGCGAAGCAGTGGAGTTTGTTGTCGTCGAGTGGCT
>JALZCF010000287.1 GCA_030863245.1 Chloroflexota bacterium | reverse complement strand
GAGTGGATGTTGGGCGATACGACGGGTGCGCAGTTTGGTGTGGGGCGGGATGGAATGACGCCGGTCTACGTTGAGTTCTCGGTCGGAACGGATGGTCAGCCAACGGCGGATGCCTCGATCAATGGATGGGTGTGGGAGGACTATTGCCGTCTGCTGAATGCCGAGGGTGGAGAGCCTATGCCCTCTGGAGGCTGCATTGAGGATGGGCTCGGCGGGTACCGCGCGGATGGTACTCCCAACAACGGCGAACGCGGCATTGCGGGCGTGCATGTTACGCTCAGTGCGGGGGAGTGTGGGGATGGGTATTCTAATGGGATTAGTGCTGTGACCGACGAGCAGGGGGAGTTCACGTTTGGTGGGTTGCAGGCAGGCAGCTATTGTGTCTCGCTCAATGCGCTACAGGAGGAGAATGTGCCCATCCTGTTGCCTGGGATCACAACTCATCCTTATGCGGAGTTCGCTGTTGTTACGGTGAGGTTGGAGGATGGCGAGCAGAAGAGTGGGGTGGACTTTGGGTGGGATTATCAGTTGCAGTGAGATGTGATGCGCAACACGTAAAGCGTAAAACTCAACCCGAGAGTGTGAGGAAGAGCCGCAAAAAGGGTAAGACGACTTAACCACAAAGACACGAAGGACACAAAGGATTCACCAAGAGTTTTTGTGTCCTTCGTCTTTGTGGTTTATCGCTCCTATAGAACGAGCAGGGCGGCTCATCTAAGGAATCAGCAGAATCTTGCCCTTGGTTTGGCGGCCCTCAAGGTAGCGGTGGGCGGCGGGGGCGTCGGCGAGGGGGAAGCGTTTGTCGATGCGGAGCTGGAGGGTGCCTTTGGCGAGTGATTGGAAGAGATCGCCAGCGCGCCAGAGGAGTTCTTCCCGTGCTGCTACGTAGTGACCAAGGCTGGGCCGGGTTAGAAAGAGCGAGCCTAGCCGGTTGAGGACTTGTGGGTCCAAGGGTGGGACGGCGCCACTGGATTGGCCGTAGAGTACGAGGTAGCCGCGCGGCTTGAGGCTGCGTAGGCTTTGTTGGAAGGTGCTTTGGCCTACGGAGTCGTAGACTACCTCGACTCCTTGCCCCGCGGTGAGGCGCTTTGTCTCCTCTTCGAAGTCAACCTCGGTGTAGCGGATGACCTCATCGGCGCCTGCTTCCCGTGCCAGGCGGTCCTTTTCCTCTGTAGAGACTGTGCCGATCACGCGTGCCCCGCGCTGCTTGGCCATCTGAACGAGCAGGTGCCCTACGCCTCCTGCAGCGGCATGCACTAGGGCGGTGTCGCCTTCCTTGAGCGGGTAGGTGCTGTGGCTGAGATAGTGGGCCGTCATGCCCTGCAGCATGACGGCTGCCGCCTGCTCCGTCGTGATCTCCTCTGGGACCGGGACGAGCTTGCTCGCCTCGACCACGGCGTACTCGGCATAGGATCCCGGCTCCATCGCATACGCCACGCGATCGCCCTCCTCTACTTCGGATACCCCTGGGCCGACCGCCTCGACGACACCTGCTCCTTCCGATCCTGGAATGAAGGGGAGCGACCGTGGGTACTGACCGGTGCGATGGTAGATGTCGATAAAGTTCACGCCAGTGGCCTCGAGCCGGACGCGAACCTGCCCTTGGCCCGGCTCTGGCGTGGGCACCTCGTCAAGCTGAAGGAGCTCGGGACCTCCGACTTCATGAACACGGATTGCTTGCATTTTGATATCCTCCTCTGCGAAAACGATTGGGGCCTACCACTCCTCACGGCTAGGCAGCCAGGGCCAGGGGTCGACGAATTGGCCGCCGTACCAGGGTTCTTGCCAGTTGCCGCTGTAGGGCGCGCCGGTGTGGACCTCGAGGTGGAGGTGGGGGCCGAAGCTGAAGCCGAGGCTACCCTGGCGAGCGATCTCTTGCCCTGCCTCGACACGGTCGCCGACCGCCACGCTGGCCGAGCTGTTGTGGCTGTAGGTGGTGTAGATGTTGTTGCCGTGGTCGATGATGATGGCATGAGGGCCGCGACAGCGATCGGGGATGTCGCAGTAGATGGGGCCTACGTGGACTACGGTGCCTGCTTTCACGGCGTAGAT
>JALZCF010000267.1 GCA_030863245.1 Chloroflexota bacterium | reverse complement strand
GGGCCTGCTGATCGACGTGGCCGACTACAAGCATGTGCATCATGGACCCGGCGTCAGCCTCGTCGGTCACGAGGGCGACTATGCCATCGATATGGGGGATGGCCGTCCCGGCCTGCTCTATAGACGCAAGCGGGAGTGGGATGACGATCCCTCGCTAGATCCGTCACAAACCTTGCAGCAGCGGCTCCGCACCGTGTTCCGCCTGGCCTTGCGCGCCTGCCAGGTCATCGAGGCCGAACGAGCCTTGGGTGGTCAGATCATGTTCCGTACCGACGAGGTGGAGCTTACATTCTCCGACCGGCTACGGACACCCAACGCGCCAGAGACCCTCGACGCGTTGCGCGGGACGATCGAATCGATGTTGGCTGAACTCTATCCGGATATCGACGTTGCCGTGGAGCGTATCAGCGAGGACCCTAGGCGGCCCTTAGCGCTGCGCATTCATGCACCCGGCGCGCCTAGCCTGGCAACGCTGCTCGGAACCATCTCTGACCGCGCGGCGGTCGGTATCACTACGTAGGGGATGGAGTATGGATCTACCAACTCATACCGTTCGGGCCCCTCAGCAGGTATCTCATGACGCTGGTGACCGCCGGGCCAACACGACCTCGTCGGTCGCTGCGCATCCGCCCGATCATGAGGCATTTATACCCTTCGTCAAGGCGGTTGGCCGCGGCGAGAAACTCAAGCGGGACTTGACCTACCAGGAATCAGTCGAGGCGATGCGCTTGATCCTTCAAGGCAAGGCCCTGGAGGGGCAGATCGGCGCATTTCTCATTGCCCAGCGGGTAAAAGGTGAGGCGGTGGATGAGATTCTTGGCTTCACCGACGTGATCCGCGACGAGTTTATCCGGCAAATCTCGCCTCGAGTTGATGGACTGCTGGATCTGGCAACCCCCTACGATGGCAAGGCCAAGACGGCGCAGCTGGCACCGGCTGTGGCCATTGTTCTGGCGGAAGCGGGCGTACCGGTCGTGCTGCATGGCGACGAAGGTGTCCCGACGAAGGAAGGCATCGGACCGGGCCTGGTGTTCCAGGCGCTAGGGATTCCGATCGATCTGGAACCGGCGCTGGTCGAGCGGGTGATCGAGCGCGTGGGCATCGGCTATCTTGACGCCAGGCGCTTTGCACCCGCTTGGCATAACCTCATTCCGCTCCGACGGCAGTTCGGCCTGCGTACCGTCCTGAACACCGTTGAGAAGCTGTTCAATCCGGCTAATGCGCCCTACCAGGTTAGCGGCTTCTTTCATGCCAATTACATCGAGCGAATCCGTACTGCCCAGAGCGGTGAGCAACTAAGCTACATCGTGCAGGGCGAAGAGGGCTCGATCGAGATGCGGCCCGGGCGCAGAACCCCTATCTATGCAGTCGAACCGCAGGATGATCTGATCCTGGATATGGACACCCTGGATCTGCCGGAGGGCGAGCGAATCTTTCTGGAACCGAGTGCCCGACGCCACGCGCAACTGAACGCTTCCGTCCTGGCTGGCAAAGCTGGCCCCGCCGCCGATCAGGTCGCACTGACCGCTGGCACGATCCTGACCTTGCTTGGCGCGGCGGCTGATCTGGCCGACGGCCTACGCAACGCACGGAGCATCTTGACCACCGGTGCTGCTCAACGACGCCTCGAGCATCTCCAATCGTTCACCACCTCTCGGCAGATGAGGAGTTCATAGCTCATGCAGCTAGCACTATCCCAATCACAGAGAGAGTGGAAAGAACTGGCGGCAGAATGGGAGGAGGCATCGCCGCAGGCCATTTTGCGTTGGACGGTGGAGCGGTTTGGGGAGAGATTGACGCTTGGCACGGGCCTGGGACCCTCCGGCATCGTGCTGATCCACATGCTGCGGGAGATTATCCCCAACCCGGATATTTTCTTCCTCGACACGGGCTTGCATTTCGAGGAGACCTACGCGCTCAAGCGTCGGGTAGAAACACAGTTAGAGGTACGTATCCGGGCGCTGCACCCGGTGCAGAGTGTGGCGGAGCAAGCAGCCAAACATGGCCCCGCGCTGTGGGATCGGGACCCCAACCACTGTTGCTATCTGCGTAAGGTCACGCCCCTGCGCAACTACCTGGCCGACTTCGATGGCTGGCTCACCGCCGTGCGCCGCGACCAGGGGTCCACCCGGGCGAACCTGCCCATCGTGCGCTACGTGAATGCGTACGGTGTCGTGAAAGTCTGCCCGCTTGCTACATGGACCCGCGAGATGGTGTGGACCTATCTCAACGTGCACGAGCTGCCCTTCAACCCGCTCCATTCTCGTGGCTACTCCAGCATCAGCTGTGCTCCCTGCACGCAACCCGTGGCCCCCGGTGACGGGGAACGGGCGGGTCGCTGGATGGGGTTCGCGAAGGTGGAGTGCGGGTTGCACACCGTATGATGACAACGGACGATCGATGATGGGTGTCCCTTTACCAAACGGATACCGCAAGAGGAAGAAACTGAAGGAGAAAACTTGATGCAATATTATCCGGTCTATCTCGATCTGCGTGGCCGACCTTGCGTGGTGGTGGGCGGCGGTAGGCTTGCGGAGGAGAAGGTGAAGGGGCTCCTGGAGGCGGAGGCAGATGTGACGGTGGTGGCGCCGCGCCTGACGAATCAGTTGCAGCGATGGGCCGAGGCGGGGCATATACGCCAGGTCGCTCGTCCGTATGTGTCGGGTGACCTAGCGGGGGCCTTTCTAGCGATCAGCACCTTGAACAAACCGGAGGTGAACGAGCAGTTCTGGGAGGAGGTCGTTGAGCGAAACATCCTGGCGAATGTGATGGACGATCTGCCCCACTGCAACTTCATCGCCGCCTCCATCGTGCGGCGCGGAGACCTTGCGATCACCATCTCGACGAGCGGCAAGGCGCCCGCGCTGGCAATCCGGCTACGACAATGGCTGGAGCGCGAGCTGGGCGAGGAGTATGCACGCTTCCTGGAACTCGCCGGCTCACTCCGGGCGCCCCTCGCGGAGCGCTTCCCACCCTTCGAGGAGCGCAAGCGGCGCTGGTACGAACTGGTCGATTCGGAGGTGCTCGACCTGCTGCGGCGAGGTGAGGATGAGGCGGCACGGACCCGTATCACGGAGATCATGGGAGTGGCACCGGTAGAAGCCGAAATCGCGAGTCATGGAAACTGGCAAGACGCAACACGCAATACGCGACACGTAACGGCAGGAGTCACACCATGAGCCAGCTAGGCACCGTCTACCTCATCGGCGCTGGACCCGGGGATCCAGAGTTGCTGACCGTGAAGGGCTTGAAGGTCCTTCGGCGTGCGGATGTGGTGGTCTTTGACCGACTAGTGAACGAGGCCTTGCTAGCGGAGGCACCGGAGTGGGCCGAACGGATCTATGCCGGCAAGGCGCCCGGGCGGCACACGCTACGCCAGGAAGCGATCAACGCGCTGCTGGTCGAACGCGCCCGCGAGGGACTGACGGTGGTGCGGCTAAAGGGGGGAGATCCCTTCGTCTTCGGCCGGGGAGGCGAGGAGGCTGCAGCCTGTGTGGCGGCGGGCATACCGTGGGAGGTCGTGCCCGGCATCTCTAGTGCAGTCGGCGTACCCGCTTACGCGGGCATCCCCGTGACGCATCGTGGGGTGGCCGGCTCCTTCGCAGTCGTCACGGCCCATCGCGCAGCGGACGGTGAGGAACTTGATTGGGCCGCGCTGGCGAGAATCGATACGCTGGTTCTGCTCATGGGCGTTGGTACGCTTCCCGACGTGACCGAGACGCTGATCGCACACGGGCGCGACCCGGACACGCCCGCCGCTATCATCGAACAGGGGACGCTCCCCGACGAGCGAGTCATCAGTGGCACCCTCTCCACGCTCGCCGTGCGGGCCGCGCTCTCTGGCATCAGCTCGCCAGCCACCATTGTAATCGGCGAGGTGGTACGCCTGCGTGAGGCGCTCACGGCATCCCCCGCCTGGTTGAGCCAGGAGGCGGCACGTGAGGTGACGTTGCTCCGCCTGGCGAGTTAGCCGGGCCACATGCCTCGCTAGTGCCGCACGGTGAACCCTGAGAATTCACCTCTAGGTTCTTCCCAACTGATATCTGCCTCGGTCACATAGGCATCGGGTGGGCCGTTTCGTGCCCACTCGATGAGCCTGTTGAGCGCTTGTTCGTCCCCCTCTGCCACAATCTCCACCCGGCCGTCTCGCAGGTTTCTGACGAAGCCATCCACCCCGAGCTGTCGCGCCTTCTCGCGTGTGGACGCTCTGAAAAAGACACCCTGGACGCGCCCGTCAATGAAGAGATGAACTCGTCGCATGTCGTTCCCTCCTGTCTACGTGTTGCTCAGCTTCGGTGAAAGCATTACGCCTACAGTACCCTGTGCTCTAATGGAATCGTGGGGGAGCTATAGGAGTTGTGGGACCTGTAGGAGTTCTGACCTCTGAGCTTGGTCGTCAATCTCGTCGGGTCTTTGCTGAAATTGTAACATACTTCGTGCCAGTGGAAGCGCACGGTGGTTGGATACCTTGTTGCCCAAAGTAAAGTGAGGATCTGGCTGCCTACTTACGCTATCCGGTTGTGTAGCTGCCATGGCCCGGATGGACCATCTCGCAGGGAAGCCTCTTGACAACGGGCGCAGAGTCTTATAGGGTATAGACATGAACGCGCAAATGGTTGTATGCGGCCTGGCCGCGAAGAAGGGCAAGAAAGCGAAACTGGACCATCTCGGTCTGGTCAGTCG
>JALZCF010000262.1 GCA_030863245.1 Chloroflexota bacterium | reverse complement strand
CGACGGAGCAGTGGAACGATAGCAGGGCGCCCGATACGGGCGAGTTCCTCCGCGGCCAACCAGCGAACCCCATAGTTCGGGTCCTCCAGCGCTTGGACCAACGCGGGTACCGCCCGTTCGTCTCCGATGGTATTCAACGCCTTGGCTGCATGCCAGCGCACTTGCTCGTCTCGGTCTGACAGCGCGTCGATGAGTGTGGGAACTGCGGGAGGGCCGATCTCCTGGAGCGCCTGTACGGCAGCCATCGCCACCTGCCGATCCCCGCTACGGATGGCCTCCATGAGGGACTGGACCGTAGCAGGATCTCGATATTCGCCGAGCGTGCGAGCAGCTTGGATGCGCTCGCGCCGCTCCCCGCTACGCAACCGGTCAAGAAGTTCTTGCGGGGCGCGTTGTGGGCTCACGCGCGCCTGCCATTCGGCTCCAGCCTGCTGTGCTATCGGGTGTAACTCACTTAAGTCGGCATCTTGAGGGAGTGGCTCGCTGCGCCGCGGGGGGCGAACCACTAGGTCCGGGTCGTCCGCAAGGGTGAAAACAAGCTGCTCGCGCGTGTCCTGTCCGCCGTACTTTAACGCCTCGTGCGCCAGAATCTGGATTCCCTCCGGCTGCTCCGAGATGTACTCTAGCAGTTTCTCTGTCGCTTCTTCATCGCCTTCCGCGATCCGATCCAGCAGCGCTTCTAACTCTGCTCGCTCCATTGCTTGTTCTCCTTTGAGGCTTAAGATTATTGCATGTTGCATTCGGTTCAGTAAGATGCACGAGGGCTACCCTGTTCGCGGGTGGCTACCTGCTCGATCTCCTTGAGGATATCTGGTATATCGTCAGGATGGAGGAGCATCTCACGCAGTTTTTCAGGCAGAAACGTATCCCGAAGGTTGGGTGGCAGCTGATCAGATAGGTCGTAGCGGAAGAGCCCTGTGTTAACCAGCAGCTCTGCCTCATGGCGTGCCAGTTCGGAGGGATAGAGATCCAGTGCCAAGTCGCGGTTGGGCGAGATGAAGCTGCCACCTTGCACCCACGGTTCGACCGCTTCCGGCTGTGCAAGAAAGGTGAGCAGAGCCATAGTCTGCGGAGCCGCGTTCGTTCCCACCGCAACCGATCCGACGCCGATCGCTGCGCCATCCGCTGGGAACGGCATCAGGTCGTAATCCTTCCCCGCGCGTAGGTCGCTCTCTGCTATGTATCCCTGAATGATGCTGCCCTGGCCAAGCCACATCGCCGCGCCGGGATTCTCTGGCTCGAACGCTGTGTAGAAGGTTTCTGGCCAGAGGGGGAGAGTTGCCGCACCCTCCGCGCCGCCCATGACCCACTCGTCACGTAGGAGAGCGGCGAACTCCTGCGCGACGTCCTCAATCATAGGATCGGTCCAAGCGATGCGGCGTGCGAGGAGATCGTCGTATGTCTGCGCGCCCGCGCTTGCCAGGAGCACGTTTTCGAACCAGTCGGTAAGTGGCCACCCAGCCCCACCCGCCACCGCAAAGGCGTCTTGTTCGCCCCGGTCCAATGCAGCGGCCAGTCTAAAGAGGTCGTCGAGTGTCCTCGGCTCTTCTAGACCCCCTATCGCTAGTGCCTCCGGGCGGTACCAGAGGAGGCTCTTGGCGTTGGCATCGAAGGGAACGCCGTAGATGCTTCCCTCGTGGGACACGAGATCGACCCATGCATCGCCAAAGTGGCTCCGCACCGCAGTCGCCGCTTCTCGCGAGAGAGGAGGGATCGCGCCTGCTGCGGCTAGCTCGCGTAACCAGTTCGGGATGGGAAGCAGGATCACGTCCGGCGTCTCACCTGCTTCGATTTGTTCAAGCAGCAGCGCCGGCACCTCCGCTGCGGCTTCGTACTCCACCGGGATTCGGCTCCCGTCCGAGAACCGCCCCAGAAGCGTTCGCATCTCATGGGCGCCTGCATCGCGAAAATGCCCGATCACGCGTAGCGGTACGTCAACAGGACGGGCAGTTGCCGTTGGGGCCGCAAGCGTGAAAGGGGCAGCAGGTGCCGGCGCCGCGGCTGGGCGCGCGCCACATGCCGTTAAGGTGCAGAAAAAGACGAGGGCAACAATCGCCCTCGTCCCAATGTATCGTAGGACATCCATATATAGGATTATAGCAATGCAAGGACGAAGGATGAAGGATGTGACTGCACGGCTTTATCCGTGTCGTGATTCACGCAAGGCGTTCATCCTTCATCCTTTATCAGGTCGTGTGCGTCCGTCCCTCATAAACGAGGCCCTGGCGCGTGTCGAGGGTCACGACCTGGCCATCCTGTAGCTTTTCGGTGACCCCTTCGATACCAACGATGGTGGGGATCCCGAGTTCCACGGCCAGGATCGAGGCATGGGTGTTCAGACCCGCCGCCTCGGTGATCAGGCCAGCGGCGCGCTGGGCAACGTTGACGAAGGAGCGATCGGTTTTCTCGGTGACGATGATCTCATCGGCTTCCACCTCCAGCATCGGGTCGACCGGACCATGGAGGATACGTACCCGACCCGCCACCGTCTGGCTACCGATGCCCGTCCCCTCGCCGAGCACACGCTTGATCACCTGGACCTTCATCAGATCTGTACTACCAGCGGGACTGCCGGCCGTTCCTGCCGTGATCACGACCGTGGCGCCCTCCTCGATGAGGCCCTCTTCAATCGCCGCTCGGACCGAGGCCGCAATCATCTCGTCGGTACTATCGGTACGGCGAGCGAGTAGTGGAATGACTCCCCAGTAGAGCACAAGCTGGCGCTGCACGAGCGGGCTTGGCGTGGTGGCGATGATCGGCATGGCGGGCCGGTACTTGGAGATAAGGCGGGCGGTGGAACCGCTCATCGTGGGCGTGATAATGGCTGCCGCCTTGAGTTCATCTGCGCTGGCAACCGTCGCGTGGGCAACAGCAGCGGCCACCCCTGGCTTCTCAGCCACCGCGTACTGACGCAGCCCGCTCTCTGCCATGACGGCCTCGGCACGCTCCGCAATGCGGTGCATGATCTGCACCGATCGTAGCGGGTAAGCACCAGCTGCCGTTTCACCGCTCAGCATGACGGCGTCGGTTCCGTCCAGGATAGCATTGGCGACATCGCTCGCCTCGGCACGTGTTGGACGGGGATTGCGGATCATGGAGTCGAGCATCTGCGTGGCGGTGATGACAGGCACACCCGCTTGGTTGCACTTGCGGTTAATCATCTTCTGCACCATCGGCACCTCCTCTGTCGAGGTCTCGATTGCAAGATCCCCCCGCGCTACCATGATGCCATCGCTGGCCGCGATGATCGCGTCGATGTTCTGTACCGCCTCTGGCTTCTCGATCTTCGAGATCACGGGCACGGGGCGGCTAAACGCACTGGCCTGCCGGATCATCTCTTTGAGATCGAGCACCTCCTGTGCGGTGCGCACGAAAGAGAGGGCGATCCAGTCCACCTGGTGCTCCAGGGCGAAGTGGAGGTCACGCTTGTCCTTTTCGGTAATGGCAGGAATGGAGAGGGAGGCTCGAGGTAGGTTGATCCCTTTGTTACTCTTCAGGAGGCCACCGATGACAACTTGAGCCGTGATGGTTGTCTTGCTCGTCTCCTTGACTTGCATCTCGAGCAACCCGTCATCCATCAGGATGCGGTCGCCCGACTCAACCACCTCCGGAAGGCCATCGTACTGCACCGGAATGAGGTCCCCTTCTCCGGCTACATTATCGTCGGTCGTGAGCGTGACGATCTCCCCCTCCGTCAGCTCTACCCCCTCGCCCGCCATCTGGCCCGCACGCAGCTTCGGCCCCTGGAGGTCGGCGAGGATGGCGACGGGTCGCCCGATCTTGGTCGCTGCGGCACGTACCCGCTCGATCGTCTCCGCATTCATCGGGTGGTCGCCGTGCGAGAAGTTCACACGCACCACATCGATCCCAGCCTCGATCATCTTCTCCAACATCTCGGGCGATCGAGAGGCGGGCCCGACTGTCGCCACGATTTTAGTGCTTAGCATATGCCACCTCCTTATGGATTATGAGCTGTTGCGTGTTGCATGTTGCATGGTGCATCGGAATGTAGTGCGTGGTGCGTAATGCCTGATATGTATGCCGTTTACATCTTGCGCCTTGCGTATCGCCTACTCCCTCTATGTAACATGCACCATGCAACATGCAACAATCTCTTGCGACCTGCGGTTGACTCGGTAACCCTACTTATCATCCAGAGCTGCGACGCCGGGGAGCGTTTTTCCTTCCAGGAACTCCATCGAGGCGCCGCCGCCGGTTGAGACGTGGGTGAGTTGGTCACTCAGGCCAGCTTCGGCGACCGCGGCGGCTGAGTCGCCGCCCCCCACGACGGTAGTCGCGTCAAGTGCAGCTAGGGTCTCCGCGATGGCAAAGGTGCCGCGCGCGAACCTCGGCATCTCGAAGACGCCCATCGGACCATTCCAGAGTACCGTTTTCGCACTCTGCAAGATCTTCTGATAGCGTTCAACGGTTTCGGGCCCGATGTCCAAAATGCGCCACCCTTCCGGGACGTCGCCTGCGTCAACCACCTTTGTATTGGCATCGTTATCGAATGCGTCGGCGATGACGACGTCTATCGGGAGAACCAGCTTATCCCCCGCCTCTTCCAGCAGCCTGCGTGCCTCGGGTAACGCCTCGTCCTCTACCAGCGATTCGCCGATGTCATGGCCCATCGCTTTGAAGAAGGTGTTGGCCATCCCCCCACCAATCAGTACGTGGTCAGCCAGCTCCAGCAGGCGGTCCAGGATCGGAACCTTATCGGAGATTTTCGCCCCACCCTGGATCGCGATGAAGGGGTGCTCGGGGTCGTTGAGCGCATCGCCAAGCGCCTGCAACTCCTTCTCCATGAGAAAACCAGCGACGGCTGGCATATCCCCCTGCTCCGCCACACCGGTGGTCGAGGCGTGGGCTCGATGCGCGCTCCCGAAGGCATCGTTGACATACACCTCGGCCAGATTAGCCAGTTGCTTCGAAAGCCCGGGATCATTCTTTTTCTCACCCTTCTCGAAGCGCGTATTCTCCAGCAAGATGACATCGCCCGGCTCCATCTCGCTAACAGCTTCCTCTACCGCCGGACCGACGACCTCGTCGAGCTTCTTGAGGGGCCGTCCCAACAACTCGCTCAGCCGCTCCCCCACCGGGTCCATCTTGAGTTGCTCCCGATTTCCCTCGCTTGGGCGCCCCAGATGGGACATCAATATCAGTTTTGCATCACGTTCCAAGAGATAATTGATCGTTGGTAAAGCCGCTTTGATGCGGATATCATCCGCAACCTTGCCCTCTTCCAAAGGAACATTGAAGTCTACCCGTACCAGTACCTGTTTGCCTTGTACATCCACATCGCGGACTGTCTTCGTCGCCATCGTACTCCTGCTCCTTTCTTGAAGATTCCTTTACCATCATAACATCCCCATTCATGGGAGACAAGGGAGGCGTAAAACACAAGACATGAACAACCCGTGCATCATACACCCCAGAATATGCAACATGCAACGGCCGCCTACAACTCATGGCCACCCCACTAAGATGCCTGACCTTCCCACCTCATTACGTGTTACGTCTTAGCTGTTTGATGTACTTTCTGGCAAGCAGGAGAGGACGAAACAAATAGTAGAGAGGGATCAGCGGTGAGTTTTCCGGGAGGTTGTAGATCTCCGCGAGCTGGGTGGGCGTGCGAATCAGGTCACTGAAAAAGAATCTGGCAGGTTGCCAGGCACCACTTGCCAGAGGAACCCAGTAGCGTTCGATGGTGCTAAGGGAAGATTTTAGGAGTAACCGTTCTGCTGGCAAGAGACGAATGGTCCACTGGGTGCGGCGGCTAAGAAGCAGGCTAGTTAAGGTAGGGTGCTGCGGCAACGGGGCAGCCAGATCGCGATGAACGAGGGCTAAGACTACGGCAAGGGTACGTTGCGCGTTGGCCTCGTCTGCCAGTGTCAGTACCCGCTCCCAATCGAGCAGGTCGTTCCACGTCGCGACCGCGTGGGCGATGTCCACCAACTGGCGGTAGGGACGGAACGCGTGGCGCACCGTGTGGAGCACGAGCGTTAGCAGCGTCATCTCGCGGGTGAAGAGCCAGCCCGCTTCCGTTTCAACCGCTTCTTGCCACAACCGCGCTTCGGGTAGATGGTATTCTCCTTCACGTTGGTTGCTCCAGTGTAGTTCCAGAATGGCCGTCGCGCCATTGATCTCTTTGGTGTAATCGTAGTTCTTATCGACAAAGGACTGCCAGCTCTCTTTCGGGCTCCACCCTAGCTCCTCTACCAGTCGGCGACTGACAGCTATATCTTCCACGTGTACCAGCACGTCGATATCGCAGGTGCGACGCAGGGTCGGGTCACCGTAGAGCTGTTGCGCTAGTGGAATGCCCTTGAAAAGGATGAGGGGAATCTTCTGCTCCTGGAAGGTTTGGACGATCTGCCTCTGTTCCCATTCATGGAACATGGTGTGAGCAGCGCTCTCCATCCGGGCGCGATGTAGGGTACTCCGTACGCGCTGCGGAAGCGCGTCAAGAAGCGGCTGCAACCGTTCGTGGAGAAGTGGCTCGAGCCAATGGCGCTCCGCCAGCGCAAGTACTCTCTCCCAATCAACCGATGGTCCCCCATGCAGCGATGGCCCATTTGCGTTGACGAGTGCTAGCAGTGTCTCTACAGGGGAGGGAGATCTCGTTGAGGAATTAGCCTGAACAGTCATGCCTTCTTGTCTACCTGCACCACTTACGTGGTGTACTATAAGCCGGCTACCATCTCATAGAAGGAGTGGACGGTAAGCACAGCAGCGACGTTCATGGCTAGGAGCCCAACAAAGAGGGCTGCAAGGGCATATCGTCGATACTCGCGTGGCCAGAGCATCCACCAGCCACCAACCAACAACAGGGCAATCGGGATGATGGCAGGATAGAGATAGCGCGACGAGGGTAGGGTGTACTTGGACCACACTCTAAAGGACAGCGGCCATAGTAGAACAATGATCGATGTAATGAGAAGTGCCACCGCGAGGACGAAGAGAGCGGGCCACAGCCGACGTACGGATGATTGCCGCGACCCCAAGAGCCACTTCACAGCTCCCATGATCGAGGCGACTAGCAGAGCGATACTGATAGTCGACCAGATGGGACTCAAACGAACGTGGCCCCATGCAAAGGCGACGGGGAAATCGCGAAGGACAAACGGTATCACAACGTGGAGTAGAAAAACACCACTCCGATCGACGTCGTAGAGCGCTGTGACGATATGGTCGGGCGGGCGCCGACCGTAGTCGTTGAGAATCGTCGCCAACCAAGGGCTGATGCGCGGTCCATGCTGTTCGGCCGACGGATTGCGCAGGAAGTTGGTGACTTGTCTGCCTCCAATGATGACGTCTCCTTCATTCAAGCGCGGCTCTCCAGAGGCATCCCACTCTCCCTCGATAAGAAATGCACCATCTAGGAAAACTTCGATTGGCTCCTCCGGCCTCGGTTGGACCTCTCCCAGAAAGGCGTAGTGGACCTTGCCACTGTTCTCCGGAATTGTATAGCTCCGCGCGACGAACGTCGGCGTGGTCGTCACCGGTATCATCTCTGTCTGCACCTCCACAGAGGTGGTCCCCAACTCACTCCAGATCAGGGCTGGTGTGGCTACTTGCGCCTCCCGGTCAGCCCATATCCATCCCCCAACCGTTACCGTTTTTCCCACAAGCTCCTCTACCTGCTCTGCCGAAAGGGTGTTGAAGAGCCGCTGCCCCCACTGTGTCTCAGAAACCTCCAGTCGAAGAGCGTTCGAGCCGAATGGTGCCTCGGGTGTGGCGAGACGCGATGAGGAGACTTGCACCCCTCGCCAGTTGTCGCGGTACCAATAGGCCGCATCCTCCCAGTTGAACACTGCCATCGTCGGTACGACGACCATGACTGCAGTCCCCAGCCAGAGCCAGCGCCAGCGCCACCCACGTTGTCGCCAGAAGGCCATCACGATAACCAGTGGAATCAGTAGGATTACCGGTGCGGCAGTCGTCTTGATGGCCACAGCTAGTAGTGCTGCGCCAACCAACCAAAGAAGCCGCATGACGGACAGTCCGCGGCAAACGGTGCGCACGGCACCCCACAGGACGAACGAATATGCCAGAACTGCAGCCACGTCATTATTGACCGCTGTCATCTGATTCACGAAGGGAGGAAAGAGCGCTATCGCCAGTGGGACTGCCCAGCGCAGAGGGTGCCTCGGTGGTGCGAGATCGCGCATGATGCCGATGGCAACGAGGATGATACCTAGAAAGATGAGGAGTGACACGGTGCGTGCCACATATAGTTGGGTCGTCAAATCCAAGTGATTGACCACGCGGAGTGGCAGGCTCACGAGTGCATAGTAGGTCGGAGGGTGGGGGAGTTCCAGGATGCCAATATCGATCCGTCCGCTGTTAGCCAGGATATCGGGTGGAGTTAGGTTCCAGTAGAAATCGTGCTCGATCATCGACGCAGCCAGCTCCCGTCGCATGGCAGGGTTGATGTCACTCTCCTGGGGACGGTAACCCAGATCCGCGTATAGCCAGGCGTATTCGAAGTGTGTCGGCTCGTCGTAGTGCTGCCACGGGGGAAGCAGGAAGAGATACAACAGCCCCTGTACCAGCGCAACGGCAAAAACCATCACTAGTCGAGTGCGTTCGGATGCAGCTAACGACCAAGAAACGTCCTTTACCTGAACGTCTGCCTGCTGTGCCGGAAGGCTTTCGCTCTGTATCATCTGCAACATTCCTCTCCCAGCGTTATCCCACGTCTACCCATACCGCATCTCCTGGACTGGAGGTATAGCACGCGCGGGATCAAAGGACTTAAGTCGAGTGACCTGAAGTAGCAAGAGAGCAAGGTATAGCGGATTGAGAAGGAGATAACGCTGCCACAGGCGCCTAGGTTCTTGCATAAAGCGGAAGAGCCATTCAAGGCCGACCCGTTGTAGGGACGGAGGGGCCTGTGGGAGTACTCCTGCATGAAAATCGAAGGCCGCCCCTACCGCGATGGCCGGCATCGAGAGCAGGTCCCGATATTCATACACCCACGTTTCCTGACGGGGACAGCCCAATCCAACAAAGAGAAGGGCGGCGCCGCTCGCTTGGATCTCCTCCGCAATCGCCTGCTTCTCCTTGCAGGATAACTGTCGAAAACAGGAGGGCTTTGCATCGGCTATGCGTAACGACGGCAGCCGGGAGCAGAGATTGTCGGCAAGTGCTTCGACGACAGCCGACCGGCTTCCATAGAGATAGATAGGTAAGCCCTCTTGGGCGGCATGCTCGCACACTTGCAGCATCAGTGTCGGCCCATAGACCCGGTCGGTCAGTCCGGTGTTGTGTAGGAGGTTCAAGGCCCAGCGAACTGGCTGCCCGTCTGGAACGACCAGGTCGAGATGATTCAGCCGATACCGGTGGGTAGAATTGAGTGCGCCCGTCATCACGCCATGAACGGCTAGTGCGGAAACTGTTAGACTTGTACGTCTCTGTGCAGCCGTAATGATCCGGTTGACGGCCGCTTCATAGTCCACGGCATCCACCCAGACACCGAGAATATTCTTCTTACCCTCGTCGATCATGCTGGTCGTCTCACTCGTCTACCTGATGCTGACACCCTATGAAATGTGGAGTGCGGATTGCGGAGTGCGGAATGATGCAATGCCATATTGTGTTCTACGTATTTCCTCTATCAGAGACGCTACGCGCTACACGGCTTACCGTAACAATTCTATGGATGCGGATTCACGAGGTGCCCATATTTCTAATGAGTTGTGCAGTGTAGAACAGCATGCTCGATCGGTCAAGATGGCCGAGGGTCTCGTTTGGCACGAATCGAGGAGAAAACGCTTGACAAGGCAGGATAGTTTCGCTATCCTAGACATCACAACCGAGATCGCAAGACGTTGAACCGGAGTAGTATGTCTCGTACGTGCGCCAGAGAGGTGACCCCCTAAGGGTGCTGGAAGGTCGCTCGCAACCGGCGGAACGGAATGGACCGGGGAGTCGCAAACCCGAACAACAGTAGGGTTTGCCGGAGTCGCCACCGTTACAGGGCGAAGGATTCGTCGGGAAGGAGCCCGACCGATCTGAGAGTGAGAGTGGCCGACGCGGCGCAGCTGTGTCGGGCTAGCTCTAAGCCGGGTGGCACCGCGGGAGTTCTGACCTCTCGTCCCTGCAGGCAGCAACCAGAGTTGTTGCGTGGGATGAGGGGTTTTTTGTTTGTACACCACGACGGAGCGGAAGGCCGAAGGAGAAAGGCAAAGTGACAAGGAATAGCAGAAAGAACCGAGTCTTTAGTGGCGTTCAGCCGACGGGCAATGTCCATTTAGGTAATTATCTCGGGGCGTTCAAGAATTGGGTCAAGCAGCAGGAGGAGCGGGAAAACTATTTCTGCATTGTAGACCTGCATGCGCTCACCATCCCTCGAGATCCGGAAGAACTGCACTATCAAACACGCTCGCTAGCGGCGATGCTACTGGCAGTAGGCATTGATCCCAATAAGAGTACCCTCTTCATCCAGAGCCACGTGCCCGCCCATGCTGAAGCATGCTGGCTCCTGAACTGCGTCACGCCGCTCGGCTGGCTTCAACGGATGACGCAGTTCAAGGAAAAGGCAGCCAGGCAGGAGAGTGTCGGAATGGGCCTTCTGGATTATCCCGTCCTGCAAGCAGCAGACATCTTGCTCTATGACACGGACGAGGTGCCAGTCGGGGAGGATCAGAAGCAGCATGTCGAGTTATCGCGCGACATCGCGCAGCGCTTCAACCATCTCTACGGCGATCTCTTCGTCATTCCTGAGCCAATTATACCTGAGACCGGGGCACGTATCATGGGACTCGACGATCCGACCGTCAAGATGTCCAAGAGCTATGCGCACATCCGAGGGCACGCGATCCGTCTGCTGGACGAGCCGAAAGAGATCATGCGCTCCTTCAAGAAGGCAGTGACCGACTCGAGCAACGAGATCCGATTCTCGGATGATCCGGAGAAGGCAGGTGTCGACAACATTCTCGGCATCTACAAGGCCATCACGCGGAAGAGTTCGGAGGCTGTGGAGGCAGACTTCACCGATGCACGTGGTTACGGCGATCTCAAGAAGCGGGTGGCCGAGGTGGTGATCGAAGAATTGGCTCCCATCCGCGAGCGCTATGAGCATCTCATGCAGGATCCTACAGAACTGGACCGCCTGTTGGCTCGTGGGGCGCACCAGGCAAGGGAGGTTGCACAGCCGAAGGTAGACCAGATGAAGGAGTTGATGGGGCTCGTGCTCCCGAGGTGAGGAGGATAGCAGATGATACAAGAGGCAATTGCGGTTCTATCGCGGGGCGAGCATCTGGATCCGGCGGTGGCCGAGGGAGTCATGGACCAGATCATGGAGGGCACTGCCACCCAGGCGCAGATCGGTGGTTTCTTGATGGCGCTTCGAATGAAAGGGGAGACGATCGAGGAGATTGCTGGCTGCGCGCGTGCGATGCGTCGTGCGGCTATCCCGGTGAGGCCACATCGTACGGATTTGGTAGACACCTGCGGTACGGGCGGTGATGGTGCGCATACGTTTAATATCTCGACGACGACCGCCTTCGTGGTGGCAGGTGCTGGACAACCGGTTGCGAAGCACGGCAATCGCTCCGTGTCTTCGAAGAGTGGTAGCGCGGACGTGCTCCAGGCGTTGGGTGTCAACCTGGATCTTACGCCAGAACAGGTGGCCCGCTGTGTGGATGAGACGAACATCGGCTTCCTCTTCGCGCCGAAACTTCATCCCGCCATGCGCCACGCCATTGGGCCGCGCCGCGAACTGGGGGTTCGTACCGTCTTCAATATTCTCGGCCCGCTGACGAATCCGGCCGGTGCGACGGCCCAGCTCATGGGCGTCTTCGATGAAACGCTAGTGGCGCCACTAGCCGGGGTGTTACAGGAACTTGGCTCGAAAGCTGCCTTCGTCGTCCATGGAAATGGTGGACTGGATGAGTTGACTACCAGCGGACCGAACACGGTAGCCTATTTCGGGTGCAACCGCGCGCATGACCAGATCGTCACCAAGACGCTCGATCCCGCTGCTTATGGGTTCGAGGGGTGTGCCGTTAAGGATCTGAGGGGTGGAGATGCGACGGAGAACGCCGCGATCACACGTGCTATTCTAAATGGTGAGCGCAGGGGCCCTATGCGAGATGTTGTCCTTCTCAACGCCGCCGCCGCCCTCGCCGTCGGAGGAAAAGTCCCCACGCTACGTGATGGCATTACTCTCGCTCAAGCAACGATCGACAGCGGTGCCGCCGAGCGAACGCTGGATCGGTTGATCGAAGTGAGTTATGCCATCGTGTAGTATAGGGAGTGATACATGCCCAATGAAGTGCTGGTTCTTGGTCAAGTAGCCCTGGCAATGTTGCTTGGGTCGGTGGTCGGGCTTGAACGCGAACTTGCCGGCAAGCCGGCGGGCCTGCGGACACACATGCTCGTGGCGGGTGCAGCGGGCCTTCTCGTTGCACTAGGTGACATCATGCTCGAGCATTTCGCCCTCGTGACCGGCTTCGAGCTGATACGTTCCGACCCCATCCGCATTGTCGAGGCGATCATCACAGGAATCAGTTTTCTGGGTGCGGGCACCATCATACGAAGCCGTGAGAAACACAGCGTTGAGGGGCTCACCACCGCGGCCTCCATCCTGTTAGTTGCCGCTATCGGCGCAACGGTGGCGTTGTCCCAGTGGATCCTAGCCGTTGGGGTCACGATCCTCGCGCTCATCACGTTACGCGTCGTAATCGTCGTTGAGCAGTGGGTAAAGCGCACTCGCGGAAACGCGGAGTCATGATTATCTCCAAGCTTCTCTAAAAGTATCTTATGGCAGCCAAGACCATTCTCGACAAGATCATGTTCTATAAGCGTGAGGAGTTGCCCAAGCGTAAGCGGGAGCGACCGGAGGCTGACCTGCGCGCTGCGCTCTTCCTGGCACCGTCCCCACGGGATTTTGCCGCCGCCCTCAAGAGACCGGGCGTATCCCTGATCGCCGAGTGTAAGCGCGCGTCTCCTTCCAGAGGACTCCTGCGTCATGGCTACGATGCGGTGGCGTTAGCGCAGGAGTATGAGGCCAACGGCGCGCGGGCCATCTCCGTGTTGACCGATAGCCGTTTTTTCCAGGGGAAGCTCGAAGACCTGGCTGCCGTGCGTCAGGCGGTGAGCTTGCCCGTCCTTCGCAAAGATTTCATCTTCGACCCCTACCAGATCCTGGAGGCTCGAGCGGCAGGGGCGGACGCTCTCTTGCTTATCGCCTCACTCCTGCCGGGGAACACCCTTCGTGACCTGCGTGTGCAGGCGGAGGAGTTGGGGATGCAGGCGTTGGTAGAAGTGCATGACGAGGTGGAGCTTGACCATGCTCTCGAATCCGGAGCGCCCATCATTGGTGTGAACAACCGCGACCTGCGCACCTTCGAGGTCGATTTCGAGACGACAGGCCGGTTGCGCCCCTTGATCCCTGTTGATAAAATCCTCGTCTCGGAAAGTGGAATTCATACAGCTGACGACGTGCGCCGACTCGCGGGGATGGGGGCAGACGCCATGCTGGTCGGGGAACGCCTCGTCCGTGCGAAAGATGTAGCTGCCCAGGTACGAGAGTTGGTAGCGGCAGGAGGGTAACGAGGTAGCGTGCAAGTCAAGATCTGCGGAAACACGAGTCTGAAAGATGCCCGCGTGGCGGTGGAGGCAGGCGCGGATATGCTGGGATTCATCTTCTATGATCCCAGTCCACGTGCCATCCCAACACAAGAGGCGGCGGAGATCGTCGCCGCCTTACGAAAGGAGTTCGGTGAGCAGGCACCGACGATGGTAGGGGTGTTCGTGGATGAGAGTCCGAAGTATGTGCGCACGATCATGGAAACAGTGAGACTCGATCTTGCGCAACTACACGGAAGCGAGCCTCCAGTCGAGGTGCAGATGCTGGCACCCGACGCCTTCAAGGCGATCCGACCACGGACCCGGGGGGACGCGGAGGCGCTAGCTGCGACCTACACTCGCGTACTCGCCGATGTTCCCGATGTTCCTCACTTTCTGGTTGACACCTACCACCCTTGGAAGATGGGAGGCACCGGAGAGACGATTGAATGGGCAATCCCGCAGGTGCTCGCCCGCCGCTTCCGCATCCTGCTGGCCGGCGGCCTCACGCCGGACAACGTCGCCACCGCCATCGAGCGGGTGCAACCCTGGGGCGTTGACGTCGCCAGCGGTGTGGAACAGCAACCGGGGGTCAAGGACCATCAGCGCGTGCGGGAGTTTGTTCAGCGGGCGAAGGCCACTGACTTAACCACGTACTGACTACCGACTACTGACGGAGAATAAAATGGAAAACTGCGTCTTTTGCCAGATCATCCGCGGTGAGATCCCCGGTACCTTCGTCCACCAGGACGATAGAGCTGTGATTTTTCTCGACATCAATCAGGCAGCGCAGGGCCACCTGCTCATCGCGCCACGGAACCACCGAGAGCAATGGCACGAGCTGGATGATGCGACGGCGGCTCATTTAGGGAAGTTAGCGGCCGATTTTGCGCCTGCTGTGGTGAATGCATTCGACGCCGATGGTTACAATCTGTTGCAGAACAACGGCGAAGCGGCCGGACAGGAGGTGATGCATGTGCACCTCCACCTCATCCCTCGTTGGCAGAACGATCACTACTTCGGCCGCGGCCCAAGGCAGCGTAAGGCAGAGGCGGAGGAACTTCAGGATACTGCCGAGCGGATCGAGACGGAAAAGCGAAAGCTAGAGAGCTGAGGATCGGACAGTGGACCCCCAACACGCAACAGGCAACACGGACACCCTGCCAAACGAACGGGGCCGCTTCGGTCGCTACGGCGGTGCCTTCGTACCCGAGACGTTGGTGCCAGCAATACACCAGATCGAGGGGGCGTATCGGGAGGCTCGGGAAGACGAGGCCTTCCTACAGGAGCTTGCGCATCTTCTAAAGAGCTATGTAGGTCGCCCAACGCCTTTGACCCTCGCGAAGCGACTCATGGAGGTGCTGGGTGGAGCAAGGATCTATCTCAAACGTGAGGACCTGGCCCATACCGGCGCGCACAAGATTAACAATGCCTTGGGCCAAGCGCTCTTGGCGAAGCGACTCGGCAAGCAGCGTATCGTTGCGGAGACAGGTGCTGGGCAACATGGTGTCGCTACGGCGACGGTCTGCGCCTTGCTGGGGCTCGAATGCGTGATTTACATGGGCACGGAAGATATCCGTCGCCAGTCCCTCAACGTCTTCCGAATGAAGTTATTGGGTGCAGAGGTACGTCCCGTAGACTTCGGCTCTCGTACTCTCAAGGATGCCATCAACGAGGCAATGCGCGATTGGGTAGGGAACGTCCAGACGACGCACTACCTACTCGGTTCTGCGCTCGGGCCTCACCCCTTCCCGATGATGGTACGGGACTTCCAATCAGTCATCGGGCGGGAGGCGCGCGAGCAGATCCTACAGGCAGAGGGGCGCCTGCCTGACCTGCTTCTCGCCTGCGTCGGCGGTGGGTCCAACGCGATCGGTCTTTTCTACCCGTTCATCCCGGATGAGAGCGTGGCAATGGTCGGCGTCGAGGCAGGCGGGGAGGGGATAGAGGGCGGTCGGCATGCAGCCCGGTTTGGCGACGAGAAGCTTGGACGGATGGGTGTCCTGCATGGTTCCGAAACCTTCGTCATGCAGGATGAGGATGGACAGATCGCGCTGACGCACTCGATCTCGGCTGGCCTCGACTATGCTGCCGTAGGACCCGAGCATGCCTACCTCCGAGAGATTGGACGTGCCAACTATACCTACGCCAGCGATGATGAGGCCCTCGCGGGGCTACAACTGCTCTCCCGCACAGAAGGGATCATTCCCGCGCTCGAATCCGCCCACGCCATCGCCGAGCTACAAAAGCGCGCCCCCACCATGCCCCCAGACCAGATCATCATCGTCAACGTATCCGGCCGGGGTGACAAGGACATGATGACAGTAGCAGATGCCCTTAATGTTTCCTTGTAGGGATGCTACATCACCCCTACATCCGCCACCTCCGCCTCCAGTTCAACCTGCTTCTATCGCCCATCTACCTCTGGGGCGTGCTGTTGGCGGGCGGGTCCCTGCGTGACTTGAAGTTCTGGATTGGCTATCTGACACTCCATCTCTTCCTCTATGGGGGGGGCACCGCGTTCAATTCCTATTACGATCGGGACGAGGGGCCGATCGGTGGCATGGCGGAGCCCCCTCCCGTCGATCGAGGGCTCTTCTGGTTCTCTCTCGTAATCCAGGCGTTGGGGCTACCCCTGGCATGGTTCATCGGTCCAGCCTTTACCCTTGCTTGGCTTGTCATTTTCCTGTTGATGGCAGCCTACTCCCACCCCGCCATTCGGTTGAAGTCGAATCCGTGGGCGGCGCTGAGCGCGGTAGCCTTCGGGCAAGGCGGGGTCGGCTTTGCGGTGGGATGGTTGGTCGTGCGCCCGGAATTATCATCTCTCTTGGAGACACCAGCGCTACTCGGCATGGTGACCACCGCTCTCATTGTCACGGGTCTCTACATCGTCACCCAAAGCTATCAAACAGCCGAGGACCGCGCGCGCGCCGACCGCACGTTGCCAGTAATCCTCGGGCCGCGCAACGCCCTTCGCGTCGCCTTCCTTATCCTCACAGCAGGGGGCGGGATGCTCGTCCTCATGCTAGGGCAACGCTTCGGTTGGGGCTGGTCCGCTACCCTAGCTCTCTTCTTCGCCCTCTCCGGCCTGGCGCTGCTACGCTGGGCCCACTCCTTCGACGAGCGCGCCATCATGCACAACTTCCACACCGCCATGCGCTTCGCCCTCGTCAATTCCGGCGTGCTAAGCGCCTTCCTCATCTATCACCTGCTCCACTGAACCGCCAGCCACCTACCTTCCCACCCCATCACCCTCTACCGACACCATCAATGACACCCCCCAACGAGCCCTAACCACCACAAGTCCTAACCTCCGGCACCCCTACACGCCTACACCCCCACACCTACACAACCCTACCCCTCCATAAACCGCCGCGCCGCCTCCGCCATCTCCCGTTCCACGACCGGTTGGCGGAAGAGCGTATCAAGCTCTTCTTTGAGCCACGGCCACTGGTCGGCGATCTCCTTACGCTGTGACTTGATAACCGTCAGATCCGTATCGGGCTTGGCCAGCTCCACCTCCATCTTGGCCAGCTTTTGCAGGATCGTATTGCGCTCCGCCTGGGGAACGGCGAGCTGGCGGCTGACGAGCAGCTCGATCGCGGTAAAGGCCTGCTCGACGGTAGCCGCCCCGCTCGGTATCTCGGTCGAGGTGGTGGGGGATGTGCCGGAGCTCTCCGTGGTCTCGCCGGGAGCTGGAGCCGTTTGGGATGGGCGTTGTGGTTGTTGCATCGACTGGCCAAGGATCTGAGCCATGATAGCGCCCATGCCCGCGCCAGCTCCCAGACCGAACCCCGCCCCCGCCATGCTGCCCGCTTCGCCCTGGTTCTGTGCGGCCTCTCCCATCGCGCGGGCTGCCTTATATTGCAGGTAGCTCTGCATGTCGCCGATGGCGCCCATTGAGGCACGCTCGTCGATCGCTTTCTGCGTCTCTTCCGTTGGGGAGACGCTCTCCAGGTAGAAGCCGCGTAGGTCGATGCCCAATGCGGCGAACTGGTCGCGGATCCGTACCTTGACCGCTGCGCTGATCTCCTCGAACCTGCTCGGCAGATCCAGGAACGGGATACCCATCGAGCCGATGATATCGGTTAGGCGGGAAACGATGATCGAGCGGAGGTAGTCCGTGATCTCGCCTGTCTGGTAGAGGGACTGGGTGCCGACGATCGTGTTCACGAAGAGGGCTGCATCCTGGATCTGCATGCTGTAGGTACCGAAGGCACGCAGCCGTACCATGCCGAGATCGGCGTCGCGTAGCGTAACAGGTTGGGGCGTGCCCCACTTCATGTCGGTGAAGGTCTTCGTGCTCACAAAGTAGACCTCTGCCTTGAAGGGACTCTGCCCAAACGGAATCCGGAAGAGGTTGGCAAGCAGCGGCAGGTTCTGGGTGCTGAGCGTGTGGCGACCGGGACCGAAGGTGTCGAGCGCCTTGCCGTCACGGTAGAAGACCGCTACCTGGCTCTCCCGCACGATCAACTGTGAGCCAAGAGTGAACTCCCCCGAGCCGCGCTCGGGCACGCGTTTGACAATCTCACGCCCGCTCTGATCGATCCATTCAACCACTTGTAAGATGGCCATGCTCATTTCCTTTCTTGGACAGGGAAGGTGTTAATCAGGTGTTCGCGCTGGCTAAATGTTTCATGAAGCTGGTCGATCTTCTCCTGGAGAAGCTGGATGCCCTCGTCCTGGGTGGACCTGTCGCTTAGTTTGGCGATCAGGTCACTAACTTTCTCCACACTGTTGGCGAGTTCGAGGTCAAACGCGTAAAGCCGATCTAACATCACCTCGTCCATTACATCCCTGTCAAAAAAGCCAGTGAACCCATAGCTGGCCGTGCGGATGCGGTCGGCGAGGTGCTGGAGGCGGCCGATGATTCGATCCAACTGCTCGGAGCGCTCGAAGTCGCCCACGTTGATCATCTGCTCTTGCACCCTTGTAATCCGGGAAACCTGGCTGGCAAAGGCCGCCGCCGTCGCGTCACGCAGCTCTTTGTCCGCCTCTCGCCTGGCCTCTCGCTCTGCGTACCCCTTGTACCCCGGTACCTTCATCATGATGGACTGGAGTTTCTCGGCTGCACTCATTCCTGCTCTCCTTTCGACTAAAGAAAGATCTCGGTGCCACAGTAGGGGCACTTGATGACTCCCTTGCCCGCCAGTTCCAGTTCGCCCCCACAGTTGGGGCATCGACCCGCGTCGCGGAGCGCGCGGGCCTGGCGGGAGTAGAGGATTCCGTCGTCCCAATCGATGTATCCGCTGAACAGCCCCTTGCCAACCAGATCGTAGATGTCTTGTCTAATCTGTTCGAGGGAGGCGTCGACCTCGATGGCAGCCTCGCGCAGGGAGAGGCGCCCCTGCGTCTGTAAGGCATTCAGAATCTTCCGTTGGCGTCTTACCTCTGTCATCTCCTTCATCTCGCTCGACGTGCGCCGTAACACGAAGATGCCGGTCACGGTAAGCAGGCCCACGATGGGAAGCAGGATGAAGAGGAGCAGGAGGAAGCCGGTCATCTCCAGCGTGTCCGCCGCGAGATTCGCTGCTCCCCAGCCCACGCCGATGAACGCCGCAAGGGCGCCGCCAATAAGCAGGGCGAAGCCAATAACTCGATCACTCTCCATATCGTTCCTTATCCGAAGCCGCCGCTTCCCCCACCACCGCCACCGCCGCCACCGCCACCGCCGCCACTGAAGCCGCCGCCACCACCCGAGGAGGGTGGGGTGCTGGTAAGCGTCGTGGCCGTGGTGGAGAGCATGGAGGCGAGACCCGTGCTCATGCCCTGCAAGCCGCGGGCCATGCTGTCACTCGCCCCCTGCAGACCGCCGCTGCCACGCCCGGCAAAACTGTCGGTTACGCGGCCGCCGCCGGCCCCACTCCGCCCCCCACCCCCATAGCTGCCTACATGCCCGTACGGGCGCGTCGGGTAGCCGTAACCGTAGGGGGCATACCAGATAGGCGCGGGAGCATCGACTTGGGCGAATTTCTGAATGTAGCTCTGGTCGAGACCGAAGGCGACGGCGTACGGGAGGTACTGGTCCCAGATTTCCTTCTTCTCCTCTAGGTCTCCGTAGCGATCGATCTGCTGCAGGTAACGGCGAAATGCGACCCACTTGCTCGCTTCCTCGCTGCCTTCCCGTGTCTTCCGTGGCATGACCTGACCAACGATGATAAGGGCCACGCTAATCAATCCAAACACCGCCGGCAAGCACAGCGGCGCGGGCGTCTCGAGCACGCTGACGAAGACCGTGCTCGTGAAGATGCCGCCGAGGACGCTGAGGACCAGGAGGACGATGCCTCCCACGGTATAGCCCATGCGTACCGCGTTGGGGTTGTTGCTGAACCACCCTTGCCTTGCGACCTCTCGATAGAGGGTATCTTGGATCCGGGGCAACGAGCGGTAGAACTTCTGTTTGAGATCCGCCAGGCTACGCGTGTTACGGGATCCGAAGAACTCCTCGATCAGGACCCGTTCCGCTTCTGTCGTGGCTTTGGAGGGATCGTGCAATTCGTAGGTGAACCCTGGTTCGCTACTGCTCAGCCAGCCACGCTCCGCTGGGCTCGTTTCCCTGATCCGTATCGCCCCCTTGCGTGCCAGGTCGAGCAGCGTGGCCATCACATCCTTCAGCTCTGCCCGCTCATCCAGGAGCGTGCCGACCTGGCCCGCCGGGAGGTCGTCCGGGGGCTCGCTCAAGTACTCCGCGGTCAACGATACCGTGTGGTCGCGGCCGCGCGTGTACCAGAGCATGAAGGTGCCGAGGAGCCCACCCACCAGCAGGATCAGGCTGATGGCAGGCGCCGCTACATTCACGATCGTTCGGGCCCGGTCCACCGTATCAGCACCTGCCTGCCAGGGCGGCGCGCTGCCGCCGACGATGCCGTGCGGGAACTGCACCCGGATCTCGAGCTCCTCCCCTGGCGGGATCGGCTCGAGGGCGGTGAACGTCACAGAGCGACCATCCGGCGCAATCTCTATCTCAGCAGCAGTGTCGTACGCCGCCGCCACGATATCCTCCGGATCGATCGCCTCCGGGAGTGATACCTGGACGATGCTCTCCGCCACCGTAGCCGGACGGTCGGGGTAGACCGCTTTCCAGAAGAGCTGATCCCCACCCTCATAGTAGCGCAGTCCCCCTTCAACGGTATAGCTCACGGCGATGTAACGCCGCCCGGACGTTGGGGCGGAGAAGAAGTAGCGGATGCCCTGTCCATCCTCCCCCTCATATAGGTAGAAGGTCCCAGGCTCCTCACGTCCTACCCCCACCGCCCGTAACGCTTGCCCATCCACGAGCACCTCGACGCCGGTGATCGCGACCGTCCGCTCGTCCGCAATCTCACGGAAGCCGAAACGGAAGGTGCCGCTGGTAAAGTTCACATAATTATGCTCCGTTACCCGGAACGAGCCATCCTCCCGAATGTCGATGTCGACGTCAAAGCGCTCCCAATAGAGCGACTGCCCCTGCGCCCTCGCAGGGACGGCCAGCAGAGCCAGCAGCACCAGTAGCGCCACCATCAAACCATATCGCATCAAACCATATCGCATCACATCCAACTCCTTCCCGTAACAATCGCTTGGATTATACGAGCAGAACAACATCCCCGCCAGACGAGCCCTGCGTCAAAGAGCCGCCCCCGTAACCCCACCCACTCCCCCGCTTACACTACGAAACCAACCCCCACCAAGTTGCGCGCCTCTCCCA
>JALZCF010000253.1 GCA_030863245.1 Chloroflexota bacterium | reverse complement strand
CCAGCCCCCGCCGATCTCAGCGAGGCCGGCGAGCAGGAAGAGGAGGAGCGAACGGATAACAGTCATAGCCTCTCCTTTGTCATGCAACGTTCGCCAATTGCTGCTCCGCATCGGCCCGATAGAGAACACCTATCAGCCGTCCCTCGGCCGTTGTGACCAAGATGCTCTCCACCTTCTTCTTTTGCATGCGCTCCGTGATCGACTCCAGGGACGTGTTGGGCCGGATCGTGGTCGGACCGGCCTCCATGACCTCCTCGGCACTCGTTTCCGGATCCGCCTCCCATGCTCCCTTCCAGAGCCGTCCGAGAACAACTCGCTCGTCGTCGGTCACGATACAAAGATCCCAGCCGGCCGCGCGGACGCGCTGCTGAACCGCTCCGATGCGTTCTGCGAGTCGGCATGTGGGAACCGCGCGCCGTGCCACAGTCCCGGCACGCGGTTGCTCTGCCTTTTCGCCTGCACTCGGAAGACCGTTCGCCAACCAATCCATCTTCCCGGCCATATAGTCGTAGACCTGGGTAAAACCAAGACTATCGAGCCGCGCCGCGGCCCGTGGGCTCATGTCTCATTGGGAATCATGACAGTAGACGATGACGGGCGCCTCCTGCTTGAGCTGCGCGGTTGACTGGCGATCCAGCTTTTTCAAGGGAATACTGACCGCCCCCGGCAGGTGCTCCTCTTCGTATTCCTTTGGCGGCAACACCTCCACCAGTTGCCCGCCTGCCTCCACAAGCCTGCGTACCTCATCTCGGTCGATCTGAGTTGGCACAACCCTCTTCCTTTCTAGCGGCTCTACCTCAACGTCGCCGCTTCGACTCATGCTTGTCACCGCAGCCACTCCTAGCTCATGCACAGCACGAGCAGGATTGACTGCCCTGCGTGGCCGCCCTCACTTCGTCCTGCATCTGCACCTGCACAAACTCCTTGACCCCTTCTCCGCCGCGAAGGAACAGCCAGAGCGGACCCTGGTCCGCCTCGAAAGACAACTCAAAGCGGAAAAAGGGGCAACAGACTCGTTCAGCCATGATAAATGAGAAGAGCTCGATCGCCCACGCATCCGTACCTGGAAAGCGAAAGGCATATCCATCCTCTAATTCACGTACCTGCTCCACGCCGCTGAAAACCCCTGCCAGCGCGGCGCGGCGTTCGACCTGCTCGTCCCCCGTCAGGTTACAAGCAATTGGAATATGGACTGTCACTGGTTGGCTGCTCGTACTCATGGTTTTAGCCTCTTTCCCTCGCGCTCCATGCACTATGACCAATACGGGCCCTTGCACCCGCTCTCCTAATAACCTAGCATTTAAAGTAAGCCTTAAGTCAAATCGGACGGAGTACGGAACCATGATGGAGCTATCGATTGGCGAGGTGGCAGAGCAAGCGGGGGTAGCCGCCTCCACGATACGCTACTATGAACGCATCGGGATCCTGCCAGAGCCGGAGCGCGTGAGCGGGCGAAGACGGTACGAGCCAGAAGTCCTGCAACGACTCGCACTGATTCGGTTTGCTAAGAAGGCAGGCTTTACCCTAGCGGAAATCGAGACGCTGTTGCATGGCTTTGAACCGACAGCATCGCCTTCGCGACGCTGGCGTGTTCTGGCTCAACAGAAGCTCACCGAGGTGGAAGAGCTGATTCAACAGGCACAGGAGATGAAGCGCCTCTTAGGGGAAGGGCTAAGGTGCGGGTGTCTGACATGGGAGGATTGTAACATCGTCAGCGAGAGAGGGAGTGTTGAGGACACGGGCCGCTGAATGGATGAGGAGTGGGTTCGGGAGGTGACGCGCGGAATGCGGAGTGCGGAGTGCGGAATGCGGAGTGTATGGGGCAGCGGTGGAATACGGAATAGAGAATTCAGGGGTTGTTTTCGGCGTAGGTATAAGCCGATCCGGCCGAGTAGTTACGATTGTGCAAATGGGAACAATCAGTAGAATTTCTTTGCTATGGATGAGGGATCGCCGATCCAAGAGGCGGGCGTGATAGGCGAGATAACCGTTACGGAGTACAACACCCTCAGTCTGCGGCATAAGGAGGAAGAGATAGGATGGCTGAGTTTTTACCGGCCGATGAGCAACTGAAGATCTTGATGGCGGGTACGGAGTTCGGCGACCCGGCGATGCGGGAGCGCATGGCGGAGGAGCTATATGAGCGCCTGAAAGAGCAGCGGTCCCTGCATGTGTACTACGGGATCGACCCCACCGCACCTGATATCCACCTGGGCCACACGGTACCATTACGCAAGCTGCGGCAGTTCCAAGAGTTGGGCCATCATGTCACCTTTTTAATGGGGGATTTCACCGCGCGCATCGGCGATCCCTCCGATAAGGACAGAACCCGACCGCAGCTCTCCCCTGAAGAGATCGCCGCGAACGTACGCACCTACACCGACCAGGCATTCAAGATCCTGGACCGGGAACGGACCGAGATTCGCTACAACTCGGAGTGGCTTAGCGAGTTGGACTTTGCAGATCTGATCCGCCTGGCGAGCAACTTCACCGTGCAGCAGTTTCTCCAACGTGACAACTTTGCGAAGCGGCTTGAGCGGGGCGATGCAATCTACCTGCACGAGTTCTTCTATGCTCTGATGCAGGGGTACGATGCGGTCGCGCAGCATACGGACGTGCAGGTGGGTGGCACCGACCAAACCTTCAACATGCTTGCCGGACGCACGTTACAGGAGCGTGTCGGGCAGAAACCACACGTCGCGCTGACCTTCGGGATGCTACCGGGAACCGACGGCGTGCAGAAAATGTCCAAGAGCCTCGGCAACGCCATCGAGATTGACACGACGCCGGAGGACATGTACGGCAAGCTGATGTCCATCCCGGACGAGGCGATGCCGATCTACTACCGTTTGGTGACGCGGTACCATCCGGAGGAGATCGAGCGGAGCATCTCAGCGATCGAGAGCGGAGCGATCCACCCACGCGACGCCAAAATGAAGCTTGCCTACCATATCACTGCGATCTTCCACGGTGAGGAGGGCGCCAAACGGGCAGAGGAACATTTCAAACGTGTCTTCCAGCAGCAACAACTGCCGCCCGACATGCCGGAGCGTATCGTCGACGAGCCCATCGGTCTGCTCAACCTGATCGCGGAGGCCGACTTTGCCCGTGGCACCGGTGCGGCTCGACGCCTCGTCCAGCAGGAAGCTGTCAGCATCGACGACGAGAAAATCACCGATCCGACCTTCACTGTCGAGCCCACCGGGGAACCACGCGTGCTGCGCGTTGGCAAGCGGAGGTTCTTGAGGTTGTTGCCAGGTTGACAGTTGGAGACTAGAGATTAGAGACTAGAGATTGGAAAATGGAAAGTGGAAAATGGAAAATGGAGATTAGAAACAGCTCCGATTCAGAATCTCCAGTCTCTAGTCTCCAGTCTCTAGCCTCCACTCCCTACCCGACCTGAGCCATCAGTCGCTGGCGTATCACCGGCCCCGGTTGGGCGCCGACGATGGTGTCTGCGACGCGGCCGTTCTTGAAGATGAGGAGGGTGGGGATTGACATGACGTTGAACTGTTGGGCGGTGCGGGGGTTTTCGTCAATATTCAGCTTGGCGATGAGCGCTCGATCCCCCATCTCTTTCGCTAGTTGCTCGATCGCCGGCGCGATCATGTGGCACGGCCCGCACCATTCGGCCCAGAAATCGACCAAGACGGGGCGGTCGACCTTCAGCGCGTCTGCAAAGGTGGCATCGGTGAGCTTCACTGGACCATCCGCGCTATTGTAGTCGGGGGCCTTCGGCTTCTCGGGCAGGCGCGGCTCGCGGTTCGCCAGGAGTGCCTCCGCTCGCTCACGCAGCTCTACCTCGTCAGGCAACCCCTCGGCCCGCTGCTTCACCTCCCCATCACGTAACCACAGCGTGGCTGGCAGCGCTGTCACGTTGTAATGGCGCGCCCATTTGCGGTTCTCGTCAACCGTCACCTGGACCACGCGCAGGCGATCCCCGTACTCCTTTGCCAATTGTCGCCACATGGGTTGAATCTGCTGGCATTTGGCGAACTTCGGCGTGCAGAAGAGCACCGCTACCGGCTGCTCGCTTTGCAGGACCCATCGCTCGAACGTCTGATCGTTCACCGTGAGTGGTGTATCCGTCACTACCATAGCTGTTTCTCCCGTATCTCTGACCTCTCCTGCTTATTCAGCAACTTTCTGGCCTAGGTGGCAGGTGGCAGGTTACGTGGTGCGTGGTGCGTGGTGCGTAGGCCGTTTACGTGTTACGGGTCGGATTCATGTGCTCGCGTAGGTCAAGGGGCCCGATTTGTCAGAAGGGCCAGAAGACGGGGATTAGGAGGGTTGCGACGATCCAGAAGAGTATGTTCAGGGGGGCGCCGACGCGGGTGAAGTCGGAGAAGCGGTAGCCGCCGGGTCCGTAGATCATGGTGTTGGTCTGGTAACCGATGGGCGTCATGAAACTGGAGGAGGCGGCAAAGGTGACCGCAATGAGAAAGGGACGAGGGTTGACGTCTAGCCCTGTCGCCAGCGAGATGGCGATGGGAGCAAGCAGGGCCGCGGCGGCGTTGTTGGACATCATTTCTGTGAGCAGCGAGGTCATCAGGTAAAAGGCGGAGAGTAGCGCCACGAGGCCATAGGGGCCGGCCAGATCTACCACGAGATCGGCGAGAAAGGCAGCAGTACCGCTTTTCTCCATTGCGACACCTAGCGACAGGATGCCCGCCAGCATGACGAGCACCTGCGCATCCAGCGCATCGTAGGCGTTTTCTAGCTTCAACACACCTGTGAGAACCATCGCCACACAACCAAGGACGGCGGCGATGACGATGGGTAGGAGTTCCAACGCGGCGAGCAGGACGACGGCGGCGACGATGGCAATGGCGACCGGGGCCTTGCGGCGACGAAAGCGCCGGTCGGGCACGTCGGCTAGCATCAGGAAATCCTTGTTGCTGTGGAGTTGGTTGATGTTCTCGCGCTCGCCGTAGAGCAGCAAGAGATCGCCGGCAGCCAAAGGTTGATTCGCGAGGTTCTCCCGCACCAGGGCACCATGGTGTTGCATGCCGAGCACGACTGCCCCATACCGCCGCCTGAAGCCGCTGCTGCGCAGTGTCTGGCCCACGAGGGAAGAGCCCGGCGCGACCACCGCCTCCGCCAACGTATACGCGTCATCTCCCAGGAACAGGTCGCCCAGCGCGGCTTCCGGTACCAGCTTCCACCCGCGCCGGCCCACGATCGCGAGCAGGGTGCGGACGTTCCCACTCACGAGAAGTACGTCCCCCGACCTCAGGTGTCGCCTAGCAGAGGGGAGCGGAATCTCCCGGTTCCCGCGGATGATGTCGACGATGTTGAGGTCGAAGTCGAGACCAAGTTGCGCCTCCTCAAGGGTCCACCCAACCAAAGGCGAACCCGGCAGGACGATCACCTCGGTAAGGTAATGGCGCAGGTCGTACCGATCCACGACCGTATTATCTTCTGACTGTCGCTCTGGAATCAAGTGGCGTCCAATGAGTAACATGTAGAGCATCCCGAGCCCAACCATAACCAGACCCAAGGGCAGGAACTCGAACATCCCGAAGGCGCCAACCCCGCGCTGATCGGCGATCGCACTGACAAGGATATTCGTAGAGGTTCCGATGAGGGTGGTCACGCCGCCAAACATAGCAGCAAAAGAGAGGGGCATCAGCAACTTCGACGGGCTCATTTTCATTTCGCGGGAGACCCGGAGGGCCAACGGCATGAGAACGGCGACGGCCGCCGTATTATTGATGAAAGCAGAGAGGCCAGCGACGACCAGCATGACGCCCGTGATCAGCCTGCCCTGACTACGCCCTGCGACCCGGAGCAACCAACGTCCCAGAGTATTGACCGCACCCGTGCGCTGTAACCCCGCACTGAGGATGAACATCGCTCCGACCGTGACGGTAGCTGGGTTCGCAAAGCCCTCGATCCCTTCCTCGGGCGTCAACAACCCCATCGCGACCAGGGTGCCCATGACCAATACCGCAACCACATCAACGCGGAGGGCCTCCGTCATCAGGACCACAACAGTCACAAAAAGGATTGCGAGAACGATGGCGACTTCTGGCGTCATGTACTCTCCTGTTGTTCGAGGAGTGGGTTCGTGGAGCGGAGAGCGGGGAGCGGGGAGCGTGAACGACCAGTGGGGTAGTCAAGCTCCGCGACTCATTTGCAGTTCACCCGCTATGCACTATGCACCACGCAATTCTGTATCCAAACAAACTAATCGATCAAGCAGTTGAGCCATTATATCATTGCTAGCAAAGGGATGCATCTCTTGCTTTTCTTGGAAAACGAGAGTGGAGAGTGGAGAGTGGAGATGGAGTGATGGAGTGGCACGAGGCGCTATGGTAATACCGAATCAGCGCCCCTTGATAAAGGCAAATTTCTTGTCTATGATGTAGAGGTACAACAGTCATTGATTGTTGACACCTCCCTGGATAGCGAAGAGGGTGCGTGCCCATTTCAAAGCACAGCACCCTCTTTGCATTCTTACGGCAGACGGCAGTGATCAGCGTGGTAGAAATGTCGCACTAGATACCTAGCACGACACCCTCCCGCGCGGGCAAGGAAAGCCTCATCTCCCCGTCATCGACTGCGCTGGCCTGACCTTGACCGAAGAGTGGTTTGAGGTGGAGGCCATCGTGGAAGTAGGCGCCGACAGGCACGGCGATCTCGCGCGGCTCCTCAGCCACGTTGAGGGCGATGACGAGGGTCTCGTCGTCGTTGCGGCGCGCGAAGGCGTAGACGTCGCCCTCCGCGTAGAGTTCATAGTAATGACCACGTCGCAGTACCCGGTGGGCATGGCGCAGGGCGATGAGCTCTTTGAAATACGCCAGCATCTCCATATCCCACTGCTCTTTGTCATGCCAGGGGAAAGCCCAGCGCGCGTCCGCGTCCTCGTGTGGCTCGTCGTACTCATAGGTTCCACGGAGCGCGATCTCGTCGCCATAGTAGATACAGGGGGCGCCGGGATAGGTCATCTGGAAGAGGGTTGCCAGGCGAAGGGTTGCCTTGTCGCCGCGGGCGATGCTGATGACGCGCGCGGTGTCATGGCTGTCGAGTATGTTAAGCTGGACGAGCGTAACTTCCCAATCGTAGAGGTTGAGCACACGCTGAATGTGCGCGCCGAATTGCTCTGCGTCGATCCCTGGGTACGGGTCATAAGAGCGATCCTTGGTCAACGCGTGGCTCACCCGGTCGCCCGCGGTGAACGCGAGGACGGCCGAGGTGAACTCGTAGTTCATCGTCGCGTCGAAGCGATCGCCCTGCAGCCACTCACGCGCCTCCCGCCAGATCTCGCCCACGATATAGGCATCGGGTTTGATAGCCTTCACGCGGTCCCGGAACTCCTCCCAGAATCCCTCTGTCTCGATCTCGGCTGGGACGTCCAGCCGCCAACCATCGATATCGAAGGCGCGAATCCAATACTCCGCCACACGCATGAGGAACTCACGTACCTGCGGGTTGTCCGTGTTGAGCTTGGGCAGCGCGCGGTTGCCCCTCCATCCCACATAATTCGCCGGCTTCTCCCCATCGTAGGGGGCAAGTGGCCAATCCTCGATGAAAAACCAATCCAGCCAGGCAGAGTGCGGGCCGTGCTCCAGAATATCGTTGAACTGGAAAAAGCCCCGGCTGGCATGGTTGAACACCCCATCCAGGACGATCCGGATGCCGCGAGCATGTGCCGCCTCGACCAGCTCACGCAGCGCCTCGTTGCCGCCTAGCAGCGGATCCACCTGATAGTAGTCATGGGTATGGTAGCGATGGTTACTCGCCGACTGGAAGATCGGGTTGAGGTAGATCGCATTGATCCCCAACTCCTCCAGAAAATCCAGATGCTCCATCACGCCGAGCAAGTCCCCCCCCTGGTACCCCTCCTGCGTCGGCTGCGAGGCCCACGGCTGCAGGTTGTTCGGCTTCATCACCCGGTCGCTCTTGGCGAACCGCTCTGGAAAGATCTGGTAGAAAACCGCATCCTTCACCCACTCTGGCGTCTCGATCGCCACGTCCTGCCCTCTCCTCACCGTCTGCTTCGTTTCTGTCATAGTAGCCATTCTCCTATAGGTCGTAGAGCGGGGAGCGGGGAGCGGAGAGCGTGAACGGCAAGGGCAGCGAGGAGCGGAAAGCGGGCGTTATCCTCGGGATCGCCCTGCTCCCCCATTCCCCTGCGGTTCACGCACTACGCACCACGCATCATGTAACATGCAACAGCTCACGCCTCCTCGATCTCGACCGTCTCCATCACATCCCCTTCCTTCAGCGACCGTGCCACCTCCATCCCGTCGGTCACGCGACCGAAGACGGTGTGCTTGCCGTCTAGGTGGGGCTGAGGGGCGTAGGTGATGAAGAATTGGGAGCCGTTGGTGCCGGGGCCGGCGTTCGCCATGGAGAGCGAGCCAGTCTGGTGCCGGTGAGGGATGTTGGTGGGACTTACCTCGTCCTCGAAGCGGTAGCCGGGCCCGCCGCGCCCCGTGCCGGTTGGGTCGCCGCCTTGCGCAACAAATCCAGGGATCACGCGGTGGAAAGTGACTCCATCATAGAAGCCATCGCGCGCTAGGAAGACGAAGTTGTTTACCGTCCGCGGCGCATCCTCCGCGAATAATTCAAACTTGATATCCCCCTTGTTTGTCTTGATCGTGCCACCGTAATCCTTTTCCGGATCGATTACCATCTCGGGGTACTGATCGTACTGTTTTGCCACAGCTCTTTCCTTTCTCCTTGTAGCAGGATAGGTTGACGACTATACGGATCAAGCAAGTCGGGTTCCAGCGTGCGCGATGCCGTAGGAATCAGGCAAGCCAAGAGAGGCATCCATTCAGTGGATGCCTCTCTTGATCTAGGTCCTACTGTAGAGACTAGATACTGTAGTATAACAGGAACTCGTACGGATGGGGGCGGAGGCTGACGGGGCCGACTTCAGTGTCGCGCTTGTAGGCGATGTACTCGCCGAGGACGTCCTCGGTGAAGACGTCGCCCTCCAGGAGGAATTCGTGGTCGGCTTCGAGGGCGTCAAGGGCCTCGTTTAGCTTGCCGACGGTCATCTGTACCTCGTCCATGTGCTCCTTCTCGAAGAGGTCCTTCTCGGCCGGCGCCCCTGGATCGATCTGGTGGCGGATGCCGTCGAGGCCTGCCATGAGGATTGCGGCAAAGGCCAGGTACGGGTTGGCTGCGGGGTCGGGGCAGCGGAACTCGACACGCCGGGATTTCACCGACCTGGAGTACATGGGGATGCGGCAGGCGGCCGAACGGTTGCGCGCCGAGTAAGCGATCACCACTGGCGCCTCATAGCCCGGGACCAGGCGGCGGTAGGAGTTGGTCGTCGGCGCGACAATGGCGAGCAGGGCGTTGATGTGCTTCAGGATGCCACCGATGTACCAGAGCGCTACCTCGCTCAGGCCAGCGTATCCCTCGCCCGCGAAGAGGTTCTGCCCGTTCTTCCAGAGGCTGAGGTGGGTGTGCATGCCAGAGCCGTTGTCCGCGTAGATCGGTTTGGGCATGAAGGTGACCGTCTTGCCGTGCTTCTTCGCCACATTCTTCACGATGTACTTATAGAGCTGCACCTGGTCGGCCATCCGAACCAGCTCCGCGAACTTCATGTCAATCTCCGCCTGCCCCGCTGTGCCGACCTCATGGTGGTGCACCTCCACCGGCACGCCCGCCTCCACGAGGGTGCGGACCATCTCCGAGCGGAGATCCTGTAGCGTGTCCAGCGGCGCCACGGGGAAGTACCCGCGCTTGTGCGGCACCGAGTGGCCAAACCCGAAGATATCGGAGTTCCAGGGCCCTTCGGCGCTATCCACCTGATAGACCGAGGAGTACTCGCCCGCCGAGTATTTTACTTGGTCAAAGATAAAGAACTCGGCTTCTGGCCCAACATAGACCGTGTCTGCCGTGCCGGTCCGCTCCATGTAATTCACCGCCTTCTTCGCAATGTAGCGCGGGTCGCGGTTGTATGGCTGGCGGGTGATCGGATCGTAGACGTCGCAGACAAGACTGAGGGTTGGCAACTCACAGATCGGGTCGATGACCGCCGTGTCCGGATCGGCCAGGAGGATCATATCGCTGACCTCGATGCTCTGGAAGCCCCGAATAGAAGAGCCATCGAAGCCGAGGCCGTCCTTGAAAGCCGCCTCCTCATCGAACTCCTCGACTGGAATGCTAAAGTGCTGCCACTGACCAAAGAGGTCAGTGAACTTCACATCCACCATCTTGAGCTCGTTGTCTATAATGAACTGCCTTACATCACTGGGGGTTCTCATAGGACCTGTCATCTCCTAGAAAAACTGGGGCGCTGCCCTACCTCTGGCCAATCCAAAGCTCGTGCAGCGCCATCACTGTTCTACGCGGAAAACCTTACCCGATTCACAGGGGACATTCTAGGGTTAAGGTATACAAAATATGGCGAGATCCTTTGGTCACCCTGCACAAGTGAGGAGGAGCATAAGTTGTGCGACTTTTACCTGGAGGGGTACCGTGTTAGACTCACGGCGTGTTTTCAGTGATCACCGATCACTAATTCGTGACTAAGTTAGAGGTAAGAATAATATGTCTCAGCAGTCTGAGCGGTATGAACGCGTACAGAAGATCATAGAGGAAAGCAATGTTGCTTTCATTAACCTGCAGTTCACGGACATTGTGGGGATGGTGAAGAATCAGACGATTCCGGTGTCACAGTTTGGTGAGGCGGTGGACCACGGGGTGTGGTTCGACGGCTCGAGCATCGAGGGCTTTGCGCGCATCGCGGAGTCGGACATGTACCTGATGCCCGACCTCGATACCTTCTCCCTGATTCCGTGGGAGCAGGATGCAGATACGACGACAGCGCGCGTGATCTGCGACGTCTTCACGCCGGATGGCAGCCCCTTCCCAGGCGACCCCCGCCACGTGCTACGTCGCGTCTTGAACGAGGCGCGAGAGATGGGCTACGAGTACATGACCGGTCCCGAGCCGGAGTTCTTCCTCTTCGAGCGGGACGAGCGGGGCCATCCCGTTCCTTTCCCTCACGACGATGCCAGCTACTTCGACGTCTCGACCGACCTGGGCACGAGCATCCGCCGCCAGATGGTGAACGCCCTGGAAGAGATGGGGATCGAGGTGGAGGCGCTGCACCACGAGGTGGCGCCGGGGCAGCACGAGATTGACTTCCGCTACGGCGATGCCCTCTCGACCGCAGACCATGTGGTAAGCCTCCGGGTCGCGGTGAAGGCGATCGCGCAGCAGAACGGGCTGTATGCCACCTTCATGCCCAAGCCCATTGCAGGCATCAACGGCTCAGGCATGCACGTGCATCAGAGCCTCATCGAGCGGGAGACCGGCAAGAACGCCTTCGTGGATCAAGAGAGCGAATACGGGTTGAGCGACGTTGCTCTCTCCTTCATTGCCGGGATCCTGGAGCATGCCCCGGGCCTAGCAGCGGTCGTCGCGCCGACAGTCAACTCCTACAAACGCCTCGTGCCTGGCTATGAGGCACCCGTCTACATCTCCTGGGCGCGCACCAACCGCTCGGCACTCATCCGCGTGCCCCGCATCAACCCCAACCGCCCACAATCCACCCGCGTGGAACTACGCTGCCCGGATCCCTCCTCCAACCCCTACCTGGCCTTTGCCGTCATCCTCAAGGCCGGGTTGGACGGTGTGCGGCGCAACCTCCAGGCACCCGAGCCGGCCGAGGAAGATCTCTACCACCTCAACCCCGAGCGTCTCGCCGAACGCCAACTCAAAACCCTCCCCGGCTCCCTGGGCGAGGCCCTGGATCGCCTGCAGCAGGACGAGGTCATTGCCGAGGCCCTCGGCCCCCACGTCTACGAGCGTTTCCTCGAAGCCAAGCGCCAGGAGTGGGACGCTTACCGCCTGTTCGTCAGTCAGTGGGAACTGGAGCGGTATCTCGGCGTGTACTAGTTGACAGCAGCGATCAATCGATGGCTAGTAGGTGGTAGATAGGAAACGATTCCCTGCTGTTACTTTCGTTTCTTCTTGCCCTTCCTGCCCTTCTTGCGTTGCGCCTTGCGCTGGGACTTAGCTTCCTTGCGCTGCTTTTTTCGGGCGCGGCGCCCAGCCTTTGGCTTCTCTTCGGGGCGGAGCCTTTCTGGCGGAGGCGGTGGCGACGGCATACCGAGGAAGCGGGGTATGCCGTCCTGGGCGATGCGGTTGAGGCTTTCCTCGGAGGCACGGGCATCGGAGCGCCACTGCTCCACTTCTGGCGCCTCGTAGTCGTTCAGCGCGGCGATTTTGTAGAGAGCAGAACCGATGATGCGGTCCCCCGGCCTATAGGCACGCTCCAGCACGGGAATCGCGTCGGCGTGGCCCAGCGCCTCGACGGCAGCCACTGCTAGCTCGTCGAATCCCTGCTCGACCACATTCTCAAGCACGGTCTCGAGTGCGGCGGGCGTCGGGATCTCACCGAGGGAGCGCCCGACGAAGATGTCGTAGGACAGATCACCCTGGCGGAGGCGCTTCGCGGCTGGTTCCACCACCGCTGGCCCAATGAACTGGATGAGCGTGCTCGCGTCCTCCAACACGTAGTCGCTTTGATACTCGTGGATGAGGTCTAGCACGACCGTCACGGCCTGATCGGCCGCACTGGGGTGCTCCTGTGCGATTCGCGCCAGCGTGTTTAGCGTGCGGGGCAAGGCCCAGAAATTCTCTTCCCCGTCCTCCGCTAGAATAGCAACCAGTTCCGGTACGATCTCCGGCCCGAGTGCTGCCACCCGCTCTTCAATATCTGGCAAGACGTTCTCACGGGGTGAGGCAAGGATCTCCAGCAGCAGCTCACGGCGTTCCCTCTCGTCCTCTGCTGCGGCCAGTCTGCTTTCGTCATCGCGGTCCAGGATGGCCTGCCCCAACAAGGCCAACGACACGCCGAGCCACTCGTGCGCCTCTTCCTTAACAGCGCAGCCCCCGCAAAGGTCTCGACCGGCCCTTTCACCATCAGCGAGTCCGTGCCTGCGAACTCCTGAACGTGCCGCATCAGCCGCGGTACCGTGTTCCACTCAGGATGACGGAGGAGGGCGTTAAAGGCACTGATGACAGCGTGATCGCGGTGCGGGTAACTTGACAGGAAACGCCAGAGCGCCTTGCGCGCGTCGGCTTCCGGGTAGTTGCCCAACGCCTCAATCAGGGTCGTTCGACGCAGGTCGAATATGGTATCCGGACGCTGCATATCTGTCTGCTGGACCGCCTCTATCAAGATCGGTAGCGTTGCAGCGGAGCGAATCTTTGCGAGAGCCATCATGAACCACTGCCGCTCGTTGCCCGCTGTCCCTGGTAGCGCCGCCAACAATGCCTCCTCGTGGTGTGGCTTACCCCGCTCCCACAGGGCCTGTGCTGCCGTGACGCGCAAGTTCGGACTCTCATCCTGGAGCAGGGGGACAAGGCTCTCGGCAAGGTGCTGCGGAAACTGCTGCTCGATGCGATCCGCTGCCCACCCTCGTACCGACGGGTCAGGATGCTGTAGATGCTCTCGATAGTCCTCAAAGGACCAGAAACGTTCTTGTTGGGATGTCATGGTTACCTCTGTTGCATGTTGCATGTTAACGGATTGTGGCACATGTTTATTGCGGGTTCCGTATGCCATTTACGTTTTACGTCTTTAGTACCCGCGATACTGCTCATCTCGCGGTAGGTAGGGACGCTCTGGTCCGCCGAGAAACATGGCGAAGACAAGGCCTGCTACGAATCCGCCTACGTGCGCCCACCATGCGACACCGGTCTCTGCCATCATCGGGCCTAGGGCGGCTATTCCGCTGAATAGTTGCGCGATGAACCAGATGCCGATGAAGAAAATCGCTGAGATCTCACTCACGAAAAAGAAAATGAAGAGAGGAATGAGCGTGACGACACGGGCACGGGGGAAGAGCAGCATGTAGGCACCCAGCACCCCCGCAATCGCCCCGCTCGCTCCCACCGTGGGGATAGGTGAGTTGATCAGCAGCAGGCCATGCGCCAGCGCGGCAATGACGCCGGAGACAAGGTAGAAGAGGAGGTAGACAATGTGCCCCATCCGGTCCTCCACATTGTCGCCGAAGACCCATAAGGTTAACATATTGGAACCAAGATGGAGCCAACCACCGTGCAAGAACATCGAGGTCAGAAGCGGATAGAATCGCTCCATACCAAACCCTTCTCCAGAGAAGAAACGTACAGGCACGAAGCCATACTGGAAGACCAGCGCCTCCAGCAGCGGACCGGGCAGCGACCACTCAAAGAGGAAGATGGCAAGGTTCAGGACAAGCAGGGAGACATTCACATACGGAAAACGGCGCCGGATCGTCTTATCTTTTAACGGGATCACTATCGTTCCTACAGGTATAGATGATGCTAGAACAGATTAAAACCACAAAGTCACAAAGAGACAAAGAGTGACGTGAAGCAAGTTGCGTGCTTTGGTAATTGGGTGGGAAGGGAGTAACACATGCGTACGGTTCGTCTTGCCATGGCGCAGGTGAATGTGACGGTTGGGGCGTTGGAGGGTAACCTTCGTAAGATTTTGGATTACATGGAGCAGGCACGGGTACGGGGCGCCAATATCGTGATGTTTCCGGAGCTCGCCATCTGTGGGTATCCGCCTGAGGACCTGCTCCTGAAGCCGGATTTCATCGCGGCAAACCACCGCATCCTGGATGAGATCCGGCGGGCAAGCGCGGACCTCGTCACCATTGTTGGCTTCCCCGATCGGGATGACCATGATATCTACAACGCCGCCGCCATCATCCAGGATGGAGAGATTCTGGGCACCTACCGCAAGCATTACCTACCCAACTACGGGGTGTTCGACGAGAATCGCTACTTTGGCTCCGGCCTCCTCAACCCTATCTTCGACTTCGAGGGCGATATCGTCGGCGTGAGCATCTGCGAGGATATCTGGTACCCGTCCGGCCCACCGCAGTGGCAGGCCCAGGCCGGCGCTGAACTGCTCGCGAACATCTCCGCCTCCCCTTATTATCAAGGCAAGGGCCACATGCGGGAGCGCATGCTCGCCACCCGGGCCGTCGACAATGTGGCGATCGTAGCGTACTGCAACCTTGTGGGCGGGCAGGACGAGTTGGTATTCGACGGATGGAGCCTCATCTATGGTCCGGACGGCGAGCTGCTGGCACGCGGTCCGGCCTACGAGGAGGCCCTGATCGTGGCCGATCTGGATCTGAACAATGTCTTCCGCGAGCGACTGCATGATCCTCGCCAACGTAAGGAGCGAGCCGCGGCAGCGGAGTGGGCTGATGTGACACCACGAATCGAGGGCTCGAGCATCCACCACGTGGACGAAGTGCCAAGCGACTTGGAGGCCGTTCCGATCGCAGAGGTGCCTGGCGAGATCGCAGAAGTGTACCAGGCCCTAACGCTGGGTATCAGCGATTATGTGTACAAGAACGGTTTCAGCAAGGTATCACTGGGATTGAGCGGCGGGATCGACTCCGCGTTGACCGCCACCCTGGCAGCCGATGCGCTCGGGTCGGATAACGTGCTCGGCGTCTCGATGCCCTCTCGCTACTCCTCCGAGCACTCACGAACCGACGCCGAGGAACTGGCAGAGCGGCTCGGGATCCGCTACCTACAGATCCCGATCGAGGAACCCTTTGTCGGCTTCCTTGACGCGCTCGAGGTGCCTTTCCGCGATACGGAATCCGATACTACCGAGGAGAACATCCAGGCGCGCATTCGGGGAACGATCCTGATGGCGCTCTCCAACAAGTTCGGATACCTCGTCCTGGCGACGGGGAACAAGAGCGAGGCGGCCGTCGGCTACGCGACCCTCTACGGCGACATGGCCGGCGGTTTCAGTCCGATCAAAGACGTGCCCAAGACCCTCGTCTACGCCCTCTCCAAGTGGCG